>JBEEJS010000073.1:0-4837 GCA_041169025.1 Candidatus Parcubacteria bacterium | reverse complement strand
CGCGGATTTCGAACGCGCTGAATGAAAAAAGCCCCGGGGATTCCCGGGGCTTTCGCATATGGTCAGTGACCGGTCGTGAGGAACTGCACGGCGCGTTCCATCTGCGGGTCCGGCGCGTTCTTGTCATCGGACGGCGGCGGCGCTTTCACCACTTCATCCGGCGCGATGCCGACCTTGTCTATGGTGCGGCCCTTGGGCGTGCGCCAGAGGAAGGTGGTCAGCTTGAGGATGGATCCGTCGGGGTAGGGGATGACGTCCTGGCCGCAGCCCTTGCCGAACGACTGTTCGCCGATGACGCGGGCCTTGCCATAGTCTTGCAATGCGCCGGCGGTGATCTCCGATGCCGATGCCGAACCCTTGTTGATGAGCACCACGGTGGGGATGTTCGCGAGCGGCGCGTCGCCGTCGCAATCCATGGAGGTGGGGGCGCGGTCACGGAAGTCCGTGAAGACCATGGGACCTTTCGGTACCCAGTTGCAGATCATGCTCTGCGCGACGCGCAGCATGCCTCCGGGATTGCCGCGCAGATCCAGGACGATGCCGTTCACGTGCTGGGCCTTCATTTCCGCGACCGCCTTTTCGAACAACGGGGCGGCGTCGGGTCCGAACTCGGAGGACGTGAGTACCATGAGTTTCTTCTTCTCCACGGTAGTCGTCTTCCACTTCAGCTGCACGGTGACGATGTCGTCGCGGACGACGGTGATGTCGAGCGGGGCCTTTTCGCCTTCGCGGACGATCTTCACGGTGACCGGTTTCCCTTTGTCGCCGCGCAGCCGTTTGACGATCTCGTTCAGCGATTTGCCGACGACGATCTCCTTGTCGATGCCGACGATGATGTCACCGGACCGGAGCCCGGCCTTCATGGCGGGCGAATCGGGCATTGGCGCGATGATGACCGTGCGCCCGTCCTTCGGGCCGACCTGCGCGCCGATGCCGCTGAACTTCCCCTCGAGGTCGGATTCGAGCAGCTTGGCCTGGTCGGGCGAATAGAACTCCGAATACGGGTCGTCTAACGCCTCCACCATGCCGCTGACCGAGCCGTAGAACAGCGTGTCGTCGCTCACGCCCGGGCGGACGAACTTCCGCTTGATGTAGTAGAGCGTCCGTCCGAAATCCTGCTGGTCGACGGTTGGTGACGTGTCGGCGCTGGCGCCACCTCCCATGACGAGGCCGAGGAGGAAAACGATCGTCGTTAGGACGAGGATGCCGAGGATCTTGATAACGCGCTTCATGCGTGCCTCCGAGGGCGGACGTTGGTGGTGTTCAGGGTAAGGTGAAAGGGCTTTGCTAAGCTGACCTGACGGGCGTGATACTGTCAAAAAAAACGGGGCCGACATGTTCGGTCCCGTTTCCGCGTTCAGCGCGTGCTAGCGCTTCTTGCCCTTCGCTGCCGGCTTCTTCATCACCATCTTCTTCACGTCCATCCAGCCCGATTTCAGCTCGTCCTTCAGGTCGGAGAGCTCGCCGTCGGAGAGCGCCTTCACGCCGCGATACTCCGCGACGGTGGTCTCCACGATGCTGTCGTACGCGCTCTTGGTGAGCTTGCCGATGGTCATGGCGTGCTTGGCCACCTTGCCCTTGATACGATCCGCCGTCTTGCCGAGCTGCTTGGTGTCCAAGCGGCCATCCTTCTTCATGGAAGAGAGGAGCATGGCAACCGCGCCGAGAACGGCTCCCGCAGCGAGTCCTTTGACGATGGTCTTCTTTGCGCCCATAGGGTGTGGGGTTAGGTTTCCTGGGATTCGGGGGGAGTATAGCACGGCGCGGACGGCGTGGCTCGGATGAGCGGCGCTCTGGAGAAGGGAAAAGGGTTGACAAATGCCCGCTTTTCCGCTCAACTGACCCCATGGCAAAGCTCATTCGTACCGCTTCAGCAACAGCTCCGGCCACCGTGGCCAATGTGGGTCCGGGATTCGACGTCTTCGGGTTCGCCATCAGCGGACCGGGGGACGTGGTCATTGCCCGCGAGGACGATGCCGTCAGTCCTTTGAAGGCGCGCATCGGTTCCATCACCGGTGACGGTGGCGCGCTCTCGCATGATCCCGATCGCAACGTCGTCACGACGGTGGCCATGGCGATGCTCCGCGCGAACGCCGTGCTGCGGCCGGGGACGTTCATCGGCGTGACCATCGACCTCGTGAAAGGCCTGCCCATCGGCAGCGGCCTCGGCTCCTCCTCCGCCAGCGCGGTGGCTGCGGCCGTGGCGATGAACCGGCTCCTCGACGATCCGTTCACGTTCTTCCAGCAGATCGATTTCGCCCGTGAAGGCGAGCGTGTCGCCTGCGGCAGCGCGCATGCGGACAACGTCTCCGCGGCGTTCTTCGGCGGATTCTCCATCGCCGGCGATCCGGGCATGAGCAATGGCGTGCGCGTCCCGGTACCGCGCGAATGGCGCGTGGCCGTTGTGCATCCGCATCTCGGCCTCGAGACTCGGCAAGCGCGTTCCGTCCTTCCACGGAAGGTGACGCTCGAAGCCATGACCAATCAGGTGGCGAACGCGGCGAGGCTCATTCATGCGCTGCACTTCGACGATCTCGACCTGTTCGCGCAGGCCCTGCGCGGCGATGCCGTGGTGGTGCCTGCGCGCCGATCGCTCATTCAAGGATACTATACGGTGGAACGCGCCGCGCTCGGAGCGGGTGCCGCAGCGGTCTCCATCTCCGGCGCCGGACCGAGCATGTTCGCGGTCTGCGCCTCTGAAGCGATCGCCGAAGCGGCCTCTGCCGCGATGGCCGCGGCGTGGGGCGCGCTGGGAATCGAATCGGATCCCTACGTGAGTCCCATGGGCACGAAGGGCGCGATGATGTAAAAACGGGTGTATACTGAAGGGGCGCCGGAAATCTCCGGCCCCCTTTTTCCTTGCCGGCCAGGGCGCGAGCCTCTTCCCATCACCTCGTCCCTTGTTATACTCCACCCGCATCTATGGGCCCGTACATCGCTCCCGAAACCGCGCGGACGTACCTCCAAGACGTCGAGCCGCTCTGGCGCGCGTATTGGTTCCATATGCATCTCATGGCCAAGAACCTTCGCGAGTTCGCGGACGGGCTCGGCGTGATTTCGGACGACGTGTTCGATTTCCACGTCAGCGGCCAGAAGAACGACCTTGCGCGGTGGGTACGGGAAGTGATCGGTGACGCGGAGCTCGCGGCGCTGCTCGACAACGTGCGCACCAAGGAAGAAGCGTTCGCGCTGGCGAAGGCCAGGGTGAAGGACCTGGAGTCGGCGGCATAGTGCGTAAGATAATTCATCGCCCATACACCCATGACCGAAGCGGTACAAGCGCTCGCATGCAGCGTGTGCGAGCACATCCACGAGGAGGACGGCAGCTGCCAGTGCGGTTGCGAGGCCGAACACGAGAAAGAGCAGCTCTGTTGGAGCTGCGGCCACGCCAACCATTTCGAGCGGCAGTGCAAGTGCGGCTGCGAAGGCTGATACAGTCTGACTCCCGGACACTCTCCCAATATGGAAATGAAGAACGAGATCGTGCTGGACATCGAAACGTCCAACAGCTTTGCCGACGTCGGAAAATACGACCCTTCGCTTTTGAAAGTCTCCCTGGTGGGCATCTATTCGTATGCCACGGACAAGTACGAATCATTTTTAGAACCGGATCTTCCCAAGCTCTGGCCGCTTCTTGAGGCTGCCGATCGCATCATCGGTTACAACCTTTTTGGTTTCGATTACAACGTCCTCAACATGTATTACCCCGGGGACCTCAAGACCTTCCCCACGCTCGACGTCATGGTCGCCATTCAGGAGAAGCTCGGCTACCGCCTGAAGCTGGACTCGGTGGCGGAGGGGACGCTGGGCTACGGCAAGTCCGGCAACGGTCTCCAGGCCATCGAGTTCTTCCGTCGCGGAGAAATCGACAAGCTGCGCGCGTACTGCCTGGACGACGTGAAAGTCACGCGCGAGGTCTACGAGTACGGGCTCAAGAACAAGCATGTGCGCTTTCCGGACCGCGGTGGGCAGCTGATGCAGGTGCCGGTGGAGTTCGGGATGAAGATGGCGGAGAAGAAGGCAGTGAGCATGACACTGCCGTTCTAGAAAAAACAGCGTAACACAGCCAAATACAAGAGAGGCCGCTAGTGTCAAATAGTATTGACAAAAGCGGCCTTTTTTGCTATAGTTATTGGTCTTTAGGGCTATTCCTAAAGACGAACAATCACCACTATTTCGGAGGCAAGCGTGAAGAACATCGTAGTATGCGCAGCGGCCCTGGCCGTGAGCGCGATGATTGGATGCGGCGTGACCGGTACGGGAGATGATTCGGCAGAAGACGTGCCGATGATCGTGGCCGGAAGCGGCGCGGCGGGCAGCGCTCCGAAGACGCACGATGCCGCGGGAGGTCCTGCGGCAGGCGCTTCGGCGGCTGGTGCAGGCGGCGACACCGCGACCGCCGACTCCGGCGGTTCCGGCGGAGATGCCGCACCGGTGACGGATGCGGGTTCGGGCGGCTCGGTCAGCGTGGCTGGTGCCGGTGGATCCGCTCCGGCTGGCGGCGCGGGCGGTTCGGGCGGCGCGAAGGCGGTTGCCGGTTCGGGCGGCGCATCAGGCGCTGGCACGGGCGGCAGCGGCGGTTCCGCGGCCGGTTCGGGCAGCGGCGGCGCAGGCGGTTCCGTGGCGGCTGGTTCGGGCGGAAGCTCGGCGGGCGCAGGCGGTTCCGGCGGCACTGCGGCACCGGCGGTTCCGCACATGGTGAACATGAGCGTGACCGACAATCCGGAGGCCGGTACGATTTCGGCCTGGGTCTGGACGGAGGTGGCGACGCACGACATCGTCGTCGTGCATAACCCGTACGTCTCACCCATCGAGACCATCACGGAAGAGCCGGATG
>JBEEJS010000072.1:0-3813 GCA_041169025.1 Candidatus Parcubacteria bacterium | reverse complement strand
GGTGTACGCGCGGTCAGCGACCGGCGGCGTGCACTCATCAAAAGCGAAAGCGATGTCCGCGCCGAGTGCTCCCTGGATGCGCATCGATTCCTCCGGACCGATGAAGATCTTGCTCCCGTCCAGATACGACGTGAAATGCACGCCCTCTTCCGTGATCTTCAAAAGCGACGGTTGGTGCCCCTGCTTCACCTTGGCGCCCTTCACGCCCGCCGCGCCCATCTTCCCCACCTTGTGATCCCGCCCGAACCCCAAGCTGAACACCTGGAACCCACCGGAATCCGTCATGAGCGGCCCGTTCCAACGCATGAATTTCTGCAGCCCACCATGCTTCTTCACCACGGCCTCCCCCGGCTTGAGATGCAAATGATACGTATTGCAGATGAGCAGCCGCGAGCCGGCCGCACGCGCCTGCTCCACGGTAAGCGACTTCACCGTGGCCTGCGTGGCGACCGTGACCAGCGCTGGCGTCTCAACGGAACCGTGCGGGGTCACCAAAAGGCCGAGACGGGCCCGGCTTTTCTTGGAGCGTTTCAAAATCTTGAGTTTCACCATAGAAATGGAATGCGCGGCTGGCACAGGCGCCGCCCAACGCACTTAGTATGCCACGGTCCGAACCCGGTGGCACGGCATGCAGGCGCGTCCCGGCATCGTCCGCTCGGCTCGGAGCATGCGGTCAACGGAGCACGCCGCGAGCGGCCGTCCCGCATCCGCCAACCGTTCCCGCACGCGCTCGGTGGCCACGATCGTCGCGGCGCGGATCTCCGCTTCCTCTTCCGACCACTGTGACAGCTCGGCGCGCGCCATGATCTTGGCCTCCAAGGCCGGCGCGTATCGGAACACGCGCTCCTCGTGGAAGAGCTGCGGCAGCGAATCATCCGCGAGGCACGTCAGCCGCTCCAGACCCGTCCATGCCGCACCCACGCGCATCGACGCGGCCTCGGCGATGTCCACCGCGCAGCGCTGCGCACGCCGCATCGGCGCGAAGAACACCTGCCGCCATTCGCGACGGTCCTCAAAACAGGTGAAATTGGCCGCAAGCAGATCCGCCAGGCGCTCGGCATCGCGTCCGCATTCCTCGACGAGCTTCAGCGGGTCGCCGCCGTATCGTGACAGCAGCGTCGCGCCAAGGTTGCGCGCGTTCGCGGCGCGCTCTTCCATGAGCGGCACTTCCCCTTCGCAGCCGAGCATGGCATCGAGCGCCTCGGCATCCAGGCCGGAAAGCACGGCCGGATCGGCAAGCGGCGAACCGGACTCGAAGGCCCGCGCCAGGGCGGCCACGATGGCCATGTCGCCCTCACCGGCGCCATACCGCATGCCCCGGTGTTCCGTCTCGAACTGTCCCGGCCAGTAGCAGAAGTCAATGGCGTTGAGCAGCAGGGCATACAAGACGCCCTTCGCGCCCGCATCCGGAAGGTACGGCCCGCGGTCCCAGGTCGGAACGGGGTCCAGTGCCAGCTTGTCCGCGAACGCCACGAGACGCGCATCGTCAATGCTGACGTGCGCGGCACCCTCCATGATGCGCTCGGCGGTCGGTCTGATGTCCTGTACCCGCATAGTGCTGTCGTTCTTCCGGCTTTTGGGCGGCACGGGCCACCAAGTGCCGACGAACGTATTGAGCCGCCATGATACGCCAAAACGCCCTCCTCGGCAAGAGGAAGGGCGCTAAGTTATCCACTTTCTTGGACAAACCGGTTGAGGCGAACCGCGGGCCGATTTAGGACGGAATCGGAGCCGCTCGCAGGAACATCACGCCAAAGATGAACATATAGAGCATGTAGAGGCCCACGATCATGCCGAACCAGCCGTCCGGAAGCCGTTTCTTGGCGGACTGATCGGCCTGCACGGCGGTTGCCAGGCAGAGACCCATCAGGGCCACGTCGCGGATGCCCACCTGCGAGAACGTCGCCAAAATGGAACCGGCTGCCAGGACCAGCGTGCCGATGAGCGCGGCTTCCCGCACCCAGCGCCCCGTGACCAGGCAGGCGCCGATAAGGAAGGCCACCAGACCGGCGGCGTAGATGAACATATCGAGGTTGCCACCCGGGATGTACGGGAAAACGGCCGAGGGTATCCATGCGTACCACATCTCCGGCCGCACCCACATTTCGGCGCCGAACCACAGAAAGGTGGACGACGATGCAAGCCGCAGGGTGAGCGGAAGGGTTTCAGTGTCTTTTCTTCGGAAAAATCCCATAGAAGTCACGGGTGATGCCGCCGTAGGCGAACACGCCCAAGGCGACGAATGCGAGTGAAAGGTATTGAGCGGGCGTCAGTCCGAAGTATCGGGCGTCAGCGCCGGGGAGATCCTTCGCCCTTAGGAAATCGAGCAAGAACCGGCTCACCCCGTAGCATACCATGAAAAGGCGCACGAAGGACGGCCTTCGGGCCGCGGACACCGCTTCGCCGCGAGCCGCCGCCATGCGCTCCGCGCGGCGATTCAGGAGCACGAACAGGACGTAGATGCCGAACCCGACGAGCATCATCAGCAGGCCGAGGTCGAACCGGGCGCCGTTCGGATACCGCACCGCCAGGAACGAGTGCGACAGCGTCCCCGGATGGTCGTGTATCAGGAAGCAACCGATGCGCGCGATGGCATAGCCGAGTGGCAACACGTACGCCACCACGTCCGCGTATTTGGCGAAGGCGTGTTTGTCGCCCCGCATGCACAGCCACGCGCCGAGCGCGCCGCCCAGGAGGCCGCCGAACATCGACATGCCGCCCTGCCAGATACGGATGATGGACAGCGGATCCGCGAAAAACGCGCCAGGCGCGTATGCCAGCGAGTAAAAGACGCGCGCACCGATGAGCCCTCCGATGACGCACCACGCCGCGAGGTCGGTGAAGACCTCCGGATCCATCTTGCGCCGCCGCGCCTCGCTGCGCCCGAGCATGATGGCTACGGCGATGCCCGTTGCGGCCAGAAGCCCCCAGACCTGGATGACGACCGGACCGATCGGTATGACGTGCGCTTCAAAGAATGGGATCATCTGCATCGCTTTCATGGGTGCCTCATCCGGCACCGCTACGCCTTAGAGCGCACCGAGCCGTTCGAGTGCTGACCTGAACTGCTTCAACGAGCGCCGTGCGGTGCCGGTATCCAGGTGATACGACGCCTCGTGCGCCAGCTGGTTGCGCACGCGATGCGCCGGCCAGACATCGCGGAGTTCGGGGTACTTGTACTGCGCGAACTTCAGGCGCTCGCCGAGCGTCTCCCCCGCCATGGACAGCGACTTGAGCGCGGTATCCAGGAGCTTGTCCGCTTCGATGATGGCCAGCTTCTTGCCCATCTCGCCGGGCGTTTCCATGGCCTTTTCGATCTCCACCCAACGGCGTCGCATGTTCTCGCGGTCCGTGCCATCAAAGGCGCGGCCGCGGAAAAAACCGAGCACCTTCTTCCACAGCATGACCGCGATGGCCACGATGCAGATGCCGAAAAGGACCACGATGATGGTCTGGCCGGCGCTGGCGAGGTCGATGGAGACGGTCATAGATAGGGCTGGGTTGACAAGAGACAGTGTATCGCGTAGGGTGCGTTCACGCAACGACTCGGGAGGAAAGCATGGCACAGAAACTCTGGCAGGTGAACATTGTCTACGTCGCGGGCACGCATCCTGCACAAACCAATATGCGGACGATCGATCGCGTCGTCGGTTTTCTAGTCATCGGCGAGGGCCGGGTACTCAGCCTCGAGCTCGCGAACGGCTCCAAGCACTACGTCCCGTTCCGCCACGTGGTTGAAATCACCACGAAGCAGTCGGAAGGCTGACCGCAACGCCGCCGCCCCTCTCGGGACGGCGGCGCTTTCATTCTTCC
>JBEEJS010000071.1:0-10373 GCA_041169025.1 Candidatus Parcubacteria bacterium | reverse complement strand
CGATCACGCGCTACATCGAAGCGCAAGGACTAGAAGACAAAGGGCAAACTCGGTTTGCTTGGTGAAGAAACCCCGGGGCTTGCCCCGGGGAGTGTCATTTTTGAGCGGCACCGGCCACAGCGGCTCCGGCCACAGCGAGTCCGGCCACGCAGGTCCGGCCACGTTGACGCGCCTGTGGCGACAGGGTATCCTTGCCCCGCTCTTTTCACCCGCCGGTCACGCGACCGGCCACGCGGCCGTTGAGGCCGAGGAGATTCACGATGCGACCTGAAGACGTCAAACCCCTCTTTGAACGCGTCGGCGCGTTCCGCAACGGACACTTCGTCTACGCGTCAAAGCGCCACGGACGCGACTACGTCAACAAGGATGCGGCCTTCACCAAAGTGAAGGAGATGCGTCGTCTCACCCTCGCGCTGGCGCTCCGCTTCAAGGGCGCGAACGCGGAAGTCGTCATCGGCCCGGCCATCGGCGGCGCACTCATCGCGCAGCAGGTCGCCGGCCATCTCTGCGACTGGACCGGCCGCGAGGTCGACTCCGTGTTCGCGGAGAAGGACGGCAGCGGCGGGTTCGTCATTAAGCGCGGCTACGGCGCCCTCATCAAAGGGCGGCGCGTGCTGGTGACGGAAGACGTGCTCACCACGGGCGCGTCGGCGCGCAAGACGGTGGATGCGGTGAAAGCGGCGGGCGGCGAGGTCGTCGGCGTCGGCGCGTTCGTCAATCGCGATGGCGTCACCGCGGAATCGCTCGGCGTGCCTCGGCTGGAAACGCTGCTCTTCCACTCCCTCGCGGCGTACGCGGCGGAGGACTGCCCGCTCTGCCGGGAAGGCGTTCCCGTGAACGCCGACCTCGGGCATGGCGCGGCATACATCGCGGAGCGACAGGCGGCGATCATCGCGGCGGAGGAAGCGAAGGACGCCGCACGTGAGGTCGGTCAGGGCGACGGCGGCGCGGAGGAACCGCGCGTCATCGAAATGGCGACCGTTTCGGCGGAAACGCTCCCCGCCGGAGAAGGCGCCCGCGTCGTCACCCTCGATACCGCGTGCGGTCCCCGCATGCAGGTGGAACCCAAGGATCGCATCATCTACGCGCTGGATGCGGACTCGCATGAACGCGCATCACCGCTCGCCCGCATGATCGCCCCGCACGTGGGCGGCATAAAGGTCGGCCTCGAAGCGCTGTCGTCTATCGGGCTGCCGCAGGCGGTGTCGATGGTATCGAACGCTGGCGCGGCGGTCATGGTGGACGGCAAGTTCCATGACATCCCGAACACCATGCGCGCGGCCGTGGCGGCGCTCGTCAAACGGCGCGTCGGCATGTTCACGGTGCACGCGTCCGCGGGACGCGCGGGCATGGCGGCCGCGGCGGAAGCCAAGGGGAACGCCCTTGCGCTCGCCGTCACCGTGCTCACGTCCATGGATGATGCGGATTGCGTGAGCACGTATCACAGCGACGTCAGGACGAAAGTGCTCCGCTTCGCGCAGGACGCGAAGGAGTCCGGCATGGACGGCATCGTCTGTTCCGCCGCCGACCTCGTCCACCTCGGTCCGTTCGCGCGCGCCAACCGCATGATCCTAGCCACGCCAGGCATCAGGCCGGCGAGCGCGGCTCAGGGCGACCAGAAGCGCATCGTCACCCCCACGGATGCCATTCGCCTGGGCGCGCACTTCCTCATCATCGGCCGCCCCATCACGGAGGCGCGTGAAGAGGACGGCGGACCGGCGGAAGCGGTCCGGCGGATCGCGGATGAGATCCGCGTCGCGCTTGCCCTGAAAGGACGGTAGTTCGACGACAAGGCCCGCCGGCATCGGCGGGCCTTTTTTCGTCCGTCGCCATCCCGTATCCCGCGCAGGAAGCCCATGCCGTTCTGGTATCACCGGGACGGACATGCGGAGCATGGCGAAGGTTGCGTCTTGCGCGCATGCCGGGCTATGCTGAATCCGGTCCTTTCACGAAAGGCGTCGTCATGAAGACACGCATCCTCTCCGTCCTGATCGCGGTCCTCGCGTTCCTGCCCACCGGTTGCATCGCGCAATACGTGAATCCGCATCCCGTGCCTCTGGGCACGGTGCGCGTCTGGGTTGATGAACGGCAATCCTACGTCGGTCCGCTCGATGCAGTGCAGGCGTGCGCGTTCTGGAAGCCGAAAGGCATCCAATGCGTCCTCGTCGCGCATGCCGAGGATGCTGACGTCAAGATCTCCATCGACACCACCGACGCGCTGACGCTCGCGCGCTGGCGATTCACCGAGGCGCGGAAGGGGACGATGCAATGGACGCATGCCATGAAACCGGAATGCCTGTCCACGTTGCCTGATCCCGCCACTGCCACCGCGTCCGATTGCACCGCGGCCATCACGCACATGGATACCGGCAACGTCACCGTGTATCCCATGTGCATCGGTCAGGACAAGCTGCAGATGGAATACAAGGCGCCACTCGTCCGCATCCTGGCGCATGAGATCGGGCACGCGCTCGGCGTCGATCACGTCCCCACGTCGTGCGATGACAAGTGCGTCCAGTACGTGAACGGCGCGGACGGAAAACCGATCTGCGGATCCGGGATCATGAACGCGCCGACCGCGAACATCGACTTCATCACCCCTGCCGACGCCGCCATGTTCGATCACCGCGCGCCGAACATGCCGCCCAGGAAACCGTGAGCTCGACCGCCCTCTTCACGGGGGCGGTTTTTTTCAGGTCACGCCCCGGTGCCGCGTGGGAAGCGTGATTTCAGCGAGAACGGACTTTGACAGCTCGTATTGACAAATTAGCCAAATTTTGGTAACGTCCGCCCACTGGTGTTCTTTTCAGGAGTACAGGAAATGAGCTCAAACAACGGTTTTTTCGGCGCCTTCGCGGCGCTCTGCGTGGTCTTGTCGGCTTGCACGGGGGAGATCTATGACTCCGATTTGCTCGCCGCTGGCGAGCCGCTCGGCAACTGGACGAGCGACGGGAAGCTGCTCGGCGCCTTGGCCGACCTTCCGCCGCATCCACCGGTCGTCATCTGGGCGCAAGCGCATCCGTTGCTGCCATCGAACGCGGTCCTCGCCGCGTGCGACGGATGGTGGGCAACCGGCGTTCCGTGCTCGCTGACCGACACGTACGCTAAGGCGACAGTCACCATCATGGTGGTCGATGCGTCAATGAAGACGTACTACGATCAGGATGAGGTGCACTGCCGTCCTCGCGCCGCCGACAAGAAGACCGTCTTGGCCAATACGTTCGAGGCCAACGACGGGACGCATGCCGGTCGCATTCACGTCTACGGGGAATGCTTCTGGGTCCGCGATGCGAACGGTCTTTCCACCGGCGTCTACAACACGGACTTCGTGCGCATCGTGCTGGCGCATGAACTCGGTCATACGCTCGGATTGCCGCACGACCTGCGCACTCCGCCGGTCGATCTCGTTGCCTCGCCGAAGACGACGCTATACGGCGTCGGGCTGATGAACCCGTTCATCGATTTCGCCGTGCAGGAGCCGACGTACACGGACGGCCTGCTCTACCTCTGCGTCTACGGCCAATGCGGCCTGATCATTCCGCCGGAATCACCCGGGTCACCGCTCTTGGAACCGATGACGCCCTACGGCCGGTCATCGTGCGCGCTCGCCGCACAGCGTTGAATCCGCTTTGATGAAAACCCTCCCGGGCTGCCGGGAGGGTCTTTCTTTTTGGCGACTATCCCCTGGGGTATAGTGTGAGCTTGAGCAAAATACCTATCCACAAGACATAGAAAACGGGCTTAAAATCTGATATACTAATATCCACAGGGTATTTTTTGCACAAAATCGGTGTTCAGGAGTCTTGACTTATATGGTCAAGCAAGGTAAAAAGCGCGTATGAAGGCGAAGCTCATTACAAGAAAATAAAAAATCGCGCCTTCAACGAAGAAGGGCGATTTCTCAATCCGTGACGAACAGTCGCGGAGTAGCATTAGGGTTTCTAAACTGGTGGACTAGATGGGATTCGAACCCATGATGTGGCCTCACGGCCAGGTCGGTTTTCAATCGGTTTCCTTCGACCACTTGGATACTAGCCCTTATACTACTCCGCGTTTGCCCGTCACGGATTTTTTGTTATAAAAAACGCCTTCTAACATGACCTGCTTTCGTGGTGAGTAGGCGTAGATGCCCGTCACCCCTAGCACGCTGCCGAGGTGGTAAGAGATACCACTACGGCAGGTCATGACAGAAGACGTTGCTCTACTTTACTCGCGGCTCTTACCCCGCATCCCCGCATGAGGATGTAGAAATGGTACCATGGTCAGGAGAAACGTGAAATACCGTTATGGGAAAAGTTATCCACAACCTCCGCAACGAAAAAGAGCGCTTCCATGCGCTCCTCAACGCCGCGATGTCCCAGCCTCCCGCAAAAGCTCCGAAAACAGGGGCGAAGCGGAAGCCCTCCCGTTCCAAAGCCAAACGTGCTGGTCAACGTACCGTTGGAGGTGCTTCGAGCTGACCGAGTGATGGGTGCCGTCCACCGACCGCTTAAGCTGCGCCCAGAAGCCCTCAATCGTGTTCGTATGCACCTTGCCACGGGCGTACTCCTTGGCCGAGTGGCGGACGGTCGCATGGCGGTAGCCTTCCTTACCAAGATGGATATACGAGCCGAGTTCGTCAGTCATCATGTCCGCGCCGATCTGCACGTTCGCCTTGATGAGCGGCATAACGGTTGAAGCCCTGACGTTTGGGACGGCCTTTGGCGAACACGCGGCCTCCGCGCTCCACCGCGCCGAACACCGCCGTCTTGCCAGCCGCGCCACGGCCACGCTTGCCACCGCGACGCTTTCCGCCGATGTACGTTTCATCGGCCTCGACGGTGCCACCGAACATCCCGCCGGACTGCTCCATGAGCTTCCTGATTTGGAAGGCCATGCGCCACGCGGTCTTATACGTCACGCCGAGCTGGCGTTCCAGCTCTTTTGCCGATACGCCGTTCTTCGAGGTCGCCATGAGGTACATGGCGAAGAACCATTTGTAGAGGTCGGTATCCGACTTCTCGAAAATCGTCCCAGCCTTCGGGCTGATTTGATGACCGCCGCAGTTGCAGACGTAGTGCGAGGTGTCCGCCTGACGGTGGTACGCCCCTACACGGTCGCAGGAAGGGCATTTAGCCTTCCCATAGCGGGAGGTGAACAAGTAGGACAGGCACGCCCCGTTATCGGGGAAAGCCTTATTGAACTGCTGGACGGTGTATTTGGGGGTCTTCATATCCCCTATATCCTAGCACGTTTCCTACTATATGTCAAGGGATAGTCGCCTTCTTTTTTGCGCGCTTCGTCCGCGGCGCGGACCTTCCATGCATTCGCTTACGCCTCCGGCGTCCGTCCAGCCACGTGCTCGTGCGCAGGATACGGCCGCGCCCGCCGCAGCAGCGCGAACGACAGCAGTCCCACGCCCGCGTGCGTCACCATGTTCAGCAGCGGATACGCCAACGCGAACCAGATGCCGTTCCAACGGAGAACGACGACGCAGGCGTTCACGGCGTACGCTGCGGCCATGAGCAGCCACGGCGCCGGCTTTTCGGAGTCGGGATCGGCGAGGAGCGAGCGGTAGGTGGGAATCATGGAGATGGCGAATCCCGCCTGCAGGATGAGGTTGGCGACGCCCGCGCTGCGCAGCGCGATCCAGGCGACACCGGCCAGGATGCCGAACGCCAGCGCTACGCGGTCCCACCCTTCGAGAGGCCGCAGCGAACCGCGGCGCAGGGCGTACGCGAAGGTGATGACGCAGCCCGTGGTGCCGGCGAGCGCCACCGCCGATTTGTACGGGTCGCCGCTGGCCAGGAGATAGCTGGCGGAGTTGAGCGACGACAAGAACACCCAGAGCGTCCAGGTGGCGGTGTTCGGTCGCATCGTCCCGGCGCGGATGCCGAAGACGTACTTGGCGTACGCGGAGAGTTTTATCGATGCGCCGACGAGGGAGAGCGCGATGGCGAAGGGCATATGCTTAGACGATAGCAGGGGACGGCTGCGGCGAGAAGTAGCGCGCATCATAAAAGAAAAAAGCCCCCACGCGGGAGGCTTTTTCAGAAGCGCAGTTTGAAGCCGATGCCGTAGACGGAGATCTTCGTCTCGCTGTGATACAGCGCGGTGCCGTACATGTCGAACGGCAACGGGACATTGAGATCCAATTCGGCGCGCGGACCGATGCCGAGATCGACATCCTGCACCACGCCCAGCTGGAGCGCGGTGGTGACGCGCATCGACGTTTCCACGCGGTACCACGGCTTCATCCAGTCGCGCGTTTCCATGAAAGCGATGGATTGCAGTCCCAGCGTGTCGAGCGTGAGCTTGGCGGTGCCGCCAAGGTGCAGGAGCGGTTTCCCGCTACCGGGCACGATGCCGAGTCCGAGCTTCAGGAACCGGAACGGTTGGAAACCGTCTTTGGCGGCGCTGAGGTCCGCATACCATGACGACGCGTTGAACGATCCCACCGCGCCGAACTGATTGGAGAGCTGCGGCCTGATGAGGCGCGTCTCGTGCAGGACGTCGATGACTCCTAGTACGGGTTCGGGCTCTGGCGGGTACAACGTGAAGACGTCGTTGGCATGCAGGACGAGCCGTCCCGTATCGTCCCGCGTGGGCGTTTTCGGCGCCGGCGGAGGGGTGACAGGTACCTTGAGGACGACCTTGCCATGGCTCGGTGGCGGCGACGCATGGGCGCTGCCGGGCAGGGCGCATAGGACATGCAGGGCGGCGCAAGCCGCCACGAGGCGACTTGCGAGGTTCATGTTTGCTTCCTTTCGGGCACGTTGCCGGACGTTTGACGTTCCCTGACGATACGCGATTCCGTCCGTCCGGTCAACGCGAAAAGGGGCCGGAGCCCCTTTCCCGTGACGGTCGCGCACATTCGCCGGAGCGGCGGACCGCGCTACCAACCGAACAGCTTCCCCACGTCTTCCGCGCTCTCATGCTTCCGTACCAGCGTGATGTCGCCGTCGTCGGCGACGATGCGCGCCGGGCGGGAGAGCAGGCAGTGATGCGACGCGAGCGAATCCTGGTACGCGCCGGTGTCGAGGGCGGCGACGTACAGTTCCTCGCCGTGGGTGAACTTCGGCAGTGAGACGCCCTGGCCGCCGGCGGTGTACTTGTCATCGCTGTCGCAGGACGAGCCGTACAGCCAGACGCTCTGGACGCGCCGCGTGTCCAGGCCGTTCACCGGCACCACGTGCCAGCGCTGATGGATGGCCCAGGTGTCCACGAGGTCGTTCATGAAACTGCCGTTGATGGCGTACCAGCGCTTGGCGTGCGTCTCGCCGACCGGCTTTTCGGAGATGACCTTGAACACGGAGATCTGCGCCGGCGCCACCACGTGGCGGCCCCACTCGCAGATGATGTTCGGTTCCTTCACCGCCATCTTCATGCAGCTCTGCTTGAACGTCTTCACGATCTGCTGCACCACGGCCTTCCGCGAATAGAAGCGGCGCTTCTCGTACGGCACGCCTCCGCCGCCGCCGATGTTGATGGTGTCGAGGCCCGGGTTCTTCTCGCGGAGCTTGGCGTAGATCTCCACGGCGCGGCGGATGGGCGCGGTGAAGCCGTCCACTTTCTCGATCTGGCTCGAAATATGATACGAGAGCACCGCCAGGTTGCGGATCTTGCCCATCTTGAGCAGCTCGCTCTCATGGATGCCGAAGTGGTTGAACTTCTTGTCCCAGTGCGCCTTCACCTTGAGGTCCATGTCCACGCGGATGCCGATCTCGCCCTTGTACCTGCGGAAGAATTCCAACTCGTTGGCTTCCTCCACCATGGGCGTGATGATCAGTCCCTTGCGGTCCAGCTCGTCGATGAGCGTGAGGTACTTCTCGGTCTTGGGGCCGTTGCAGAGCACGCGCGTGCGCTCGTGGATCTTGCCCTGCTCCCAGAGGCGCTTCACCAGCCAGAGTTCGTTGGCGCTGGAGGTTTCCAGGTTGGCGCCTTCCGCCACCAAAGGAAGCACCACGTCCTTGGACTGGTTCACCTTCATGGGGTAGTGGTAGAAGAACTTGCCGCGATAGTCGTTCAGCTTGATGTAGGCGCTGAAGACGTCGATGAGGTTGCGGACGCGGCGCTCCAGCACGTGCGGGAAGACGATCTCCAGCGGCGCCCCGTACTTGCGGGCCAATTCAAGGATGTCGTACTGGTAGTTGCCCTCGCGCACCACCAGCGTGCCTTTCTTGGACACGTCAAAATGGTCGGTGTTGAATTCCTCCTTGCCGAGTTTCCAGAAGTGCCGGAAGCTGCTCTTGGCCATAGGGGCGTGCGGAACTAAAAAGACGGACCGGCCAGGCCGGATCCGTTCATCGGCAAAGAAACGTGCGATGGCGCCGTGAGGACGTTGAAAGCGGCGTTAGGGGTGTCAGGTGTGAACATCGATCTTCGAATCAAGGTGACGATACCATGCGGCCGTCTGGTGGCACAATATACGGGAATAAGGCGCGGTTGTCAAGGGGGTTTTGCGGTGGTCGAGGCTTGTCAAAGGCGCGGAAATGGGCTAGGGTCACCAGTCGCTCGCATCATCGACGATGCGCCGACATAAGGAGGTATCCGTGCATGACGCTGCGTACTGGAAAGCCTTTTCCGAGGCGTTGGATGGTCTGGGGGTTTCGTGGCACTCAAGCTCGTATCTTCGCGACGAACGATGCACCGACTTCCTCTTCTATGAGGACGCATCAGGGCAACGCGTCCGGCCGCTGGCGGTCCGCATCCGCACCGGTCGCGACGACGCGGACGACCTGAAACGGTTCTGCCGCGTGCAGCCCTTGCGGGTGGCATCGGGGGAGATTCGGCGGCTGTACCTGCAGGGACTCGAGGACGTCCCGGTCATGGACGCGGTATCGCGGACGCTTTCGCTCCTGACGTTCGACGCTCCATCCGCGGCATCCGTGCTCGGAGAGGAATGGACGTCGGGAGGTTGGGAGGAGTTCGCTCCGCGGGAGCGCACGATCGCGCTCGGCGTCGAGGAATCGGCGCTGCTGCCTGAGCAATCCGAACCGCGCACGTTCTTTCACCGGGAGGAGACCTTGGCATCGCCGACGCCGGCACCGTCACGCCCGACTCCGGCGCTCGCGGTCCACGCGGAACCGGCGCCCGTGCCGGAACCGGCGATCACGGAGGATACGAGCGAACTGCTCGGTTTCCGTTTCGAACGGCGTCTAGCCGCCGCCTGTCAGGAACGCGGCATGACGATCGTCGCGAACAACGCGCTCGACAAGGAAAACAAGACCGACCTGCTCATCGTGCAGGCGGAAGGCGAATCGGACTTCCGGCCGCTGGCCGTGCAAGTGACCCTTAGCTGGAACGACCTCATCAAGATGGAGGGTTTCCTCCGCGACAAGCGGGCGGTCATGGCCGGCGACGTGGAAGCGCAGCGCCTGTACGTGCAGGTGGCGCGGCACATCCCGGCCGAGGACGTTGCTCGCGCCTTGCGCGCGTACCTGCGATCGTCGGCGCATCTGGCGACGGCGAACCGGCTGGTCTTCGCGGAATGCGACGTCAACGGGTTCCGGATCTTCAACGCCGAGGAACGCGTCGCCATGATGCGAGCCAGGGCGGACATCCGGCTCACCCGGGGGCGTCGGCTGCAGGGCTCGGTGAAGGAGATCAACGACGGCGGCATCGTCATCACGGAGGACGCGTCAGGAGTCCCGTACTTCGCTCGAAGGAGCGAGATCGTGGACCAGGCGCTCCGCGTCGAGTATCGAAAGTCGATGCGCGGCGGGACGTTCGTCGGGACGCGCGTGTCGTTCATCCCGTACATCCGCGGCGTCGGGCAGGGAGGCAATCTCGCGCTTAGCATCATCGGCGCTCCGACGCAAAAGTAGGATGACGGCCAAGACATGAAACGAAATGACCCCGCTTCTGGCGGGGTCATCTTTTTTTGCGCTTAGTGCTTTTTCTTCCCGTACTCGCGCGGCATCTTCGGGCGTGCCGGGCGGAGCGTGTCATCGGCCTGGGGGCCGAAGAACATCGTCGGTCCCTTGAACTCCTCGAGATCGGTGATCTTGATGCCGGAGCTCTCGCGGCCCGGACGCGGCGGGCGGGGCGGGCGCGGGGGAGCCGCTTCACCGCGCTGCGTGGCGGAGCGGATGCCGCTCGGGCTCACCGCATGGCCGCCGGCACCTGGGCGCTCATGGGGCTTGCGGGTGTCGCCGTACGACACGCTGCGGGCGCCGGTGCTGCCGGAAGACGGGCGCGACGCGCCGTGGCTGGAGCCACCGTGGGACGAGCCGCCGGAGTGCGACGGGCGAGGTGCGAACGATCCGCGAGCGGAAGACGAGCCGTGCGAGCCGTAGCCGCGCGAACCGCCACCGTGGCCGGATCCGCCGCGGGAGCCGCCGTTGCCGGGGCGCGAGCCGCGGAAACCGCCCTGGTCGTCGTTGAAATCCGTG
>JBEEJS010000070.1:0-4012 GCA_041169025.1 Candidatus Parcubacteria bacterium | reverse complement strand
TGGCTGTCCTCCTTCTCGCCAAGCACCTTGGCCTCTTGCGGGTTGTAACTCATCTCGCACAGCGGGCAGTACGAGATCAGCTTCACGCCTTCGTCGAAGTACGGCGAAGAAGCCGAATGGTTCATTGGTACCGACATACGTTTTTGTTTTAGCCTATTTGACCGACGTTTGACGCGCTGATTTGGCGAGGCGTGGATTTGCCACTGCTCTCATCTGACGTAACTATATCATTTTTTGACCCTCGGGTCAACGCTCAGTTATGCACAAGCGATCACTTTCTTACGGCTATGGATTCCAACGTGCCGATCATGGCGAATTTCACGAGGAGTGAGCTTCCTCCGTACGACAGGAACGGCAGCGTGACGCCGGTCATGGGAATGAGGCGCATGGCGCCGCCGAGATTGACCACGACTTCCGTGGCAAGCGACGCCATGATGCCGAGCGTGAGGAAGACGGCGAAGTCATCGCGCTTGTCCCCCGCCAAGACGTAGCCGCGCCAGAACGTCACGGCGAACAATCCGCACACCAGGAGCGTTCCCATGAAGCCGAGTTCCTCGCCGACGACCGCGAAGATGAAGTCCGTCTGACGCTCCGGCAGGAAGCGGAGCTGCGACTGCGAACCGAAGCCGAGCCCCTTCCCGAACAGCCCGCCGGAACCGATGGCGATGACCGACTGCGACACGTTGTATCCCCTGCCGAGCGGATCGGCCGCAGGATCCGCAAACGCCAGCACGCGATCCTTCTGGTACGGCTTGAGAAGGAAGAGCCACGCCACCGCCACGGTCATGACGCCGAACACGGCGATGACGACGAGGTGCGATTTCTTGATGCCGGAGACGAGCAGCATCGCGCCCCAGACTGCGAGAAGCAGCAAGGCGGAACCGAAGTCCGGCTGCAGCAATACGAGCGTGAACACGCCGGCCAGCGCCACGCCGGACCCGAGGATCTGCTGCAGGCCCGCGGGGTGACGCGCGTAGTCGCTGAAGAAGCGGGCCAGGTACACCACCAGGAACAGTTTCACGAGCTCCACTGGCTGCACGCCGAAACCGCCCACGCCGAACCAGCTGCGTGCGCCGTTCACGACGTTGCCAAATAGCAGCACCGCCACGAGAAGGGCGATGGAAACCGCATAGAGCGGCTTCGCCAGTCCGGACAGCATGCGGTAATCGGCCATCGGAATCGCCAGCGCGACGATGATGCCGGCCGCCGCGAAGAGCGCCTGCTTCCAGAAGTTGGAAAAGTCGCCTTGGCCGAGGGACGTGCTGTACAGCGCGGCGAGCCCCGTGAGCGTCAGGAGAGTGGCGGCACCGAACAGGACCCAGTCGAATTTGCGAAGATAGTGCAACATGCGGAATGCGCGCGCCATGGCGGCGGAAAAGAAAAATACTCCGCTAGGAGTATTCCAGATTCGTTCGTTCTTGGACAGACGCGCGCGGAAACGGTTGAACACTTTCCTGATGCAGCGTCTTCCGCGCCATGCGGAAGGCGTCCCCTACTGTCCCGGCGCGATGTACCCGTGAGGATCGAAGATGTTCAGATCGGGCTTCACCTCCACGCGGGTGACGGTCGGCAGCGAGAAGAACCAGCTGGCGTCCACCGCGCGCGATTCGCCGGCGCGGAGCTCGCTGATGGCCACGCGGGTGATGCCCACCACGCGGCTGCCGGAGAGCAGCGTCACGGTGAGCGGGACGGTGACGTACCCGAAGCCGGACGCGTTGGTGAGCGTGAAGGTGGCGCGCGAGACTTGCACGGCATCGGACGCCGCCGGCGGCGTGAAGACGGGTTCGGAGACGGTCAGCGCCAGGCGCGCCGACGACCAGGTGTCATAGTCCGGCCGCGTGGCGTGCAGGTCGACGCGGTTCCAATGCAGGTTCTCGATGACGAGCGACTGCGGCGCGGGGCGCGCGTCCGATGTCACGCCGAGCGCGGTCATCGTGGAGGTGTCGGCGGGGAGGACGAAGCCGTGATACGTCTTGGCGCCGGAGCCGGTATCGAAGTGATAATCGAAGTCCGCCCACCAACCGCGGTTGGGGTTCCCCACGCGAGCGGCGATGTCATATGTGCCAGTGCCTGCGGCCAGCACGAGCGGCGCGTCCACCTGCAGGTCCTTCGGTGCGCGGGCGGCGTTCAGCGCGGCGTAGTCCGTGTACTGCAAGGATTGCGTGGCGAGCTGCGCGCGCTCCTGCACGCCGGTCCCGAAATACCAGTCCGCGAAACCGTACGCACCGAAGACCAGCATCGGGATGGCGATGATGCCGAGGGCGGCTTCAAGGACGTGACGAAGTTGCACCTTGTGGTTCACCCACCAGAGCCCGAACGAGAGATCCTTCTCGGTGAGTTGTCCTTGCTCGGATGGTTCGAAAGGCATATCGGGTTCATGGTAGCAAAAAACGGCGGGGTGCGCACGGGCGCGGCAGCGGAATGCCGGCATCCGGGGCGCACGAGACGTTGACTGAACCGTCATTTCATGTAGAGTCACCGCAGCACCTTCCACCAACGAGGCACCCCATGCGTCTTCACCTCGATGACCGTCACATGCTCTCCGCGTTCGTCATCGCTGCTGCCGTCGCGACCGCGATGGTCTGCGTGACGTACGAGCTCATGCTCCACATCGTCCCGCTGCTGCCCTCTGGCGGAGCGGCGCAGACGGCGAAGGATGCCGACTTCATGGCCAGGCTCATCGCCTGCTGCCTCTCCGTCGCGCTGCCCGTGCTGTACGCTATCATCTACCACGATAACTATCCGAACGAGGCATCGGTTGCCGCGGGGACCGCCGGTTCCCTCTCCTGCGTCTTCGCCACGTTCCTGGCGGTCGGCCAAGCGGTGCATTCCGGCGGCATGGAATGCGTCGCGCTCGCCCTGGGCGTCGCGGCAGCACTCATCATGATCCGCAACAAAGCGGATGACGGCGTGGTCTTCGCGGCCGCGATCGTGACCGCGTTGGAAGTCGGCATCGCCCTGCTGGTGATACGATGAACAACGCGATTGCACAGTGCGGGCACGCGTCATGAACGCGGAAAACGACGATGATATCTGGGCCGTAGAGATTGAACAAAAAAAGAGTTCAGTTCCTCCGGACATGGAATACGCGCGATTTCCCCTCCGTGAATCGTTCAGTCCGGTGATAGCGTACGCGCTTCTCCACGCGATGCTCCCGACAGTCCCCGCTCTCGCCGTCGCCGGAATCAGCTGGGCCTTGGTCGGATTCGGACTCGCGGTGGCCGACCGATGCTTCGGCTGGGGAGGTTCGCAAGACCACCACCCGAATGATGCCCGAGACCAAGCACTCTTCCGCTGCTCCTGCGCTTCGCCCATCCTCGGCTTCTCCGCATGGTGGGAATTCGGCATCACGACGCAAGGAACGCTCTGGGCCCTGGCGATCGCGGTTTCCGCATTCCACGGCATGTGGATCATGCGGAGCCTCCCGCTCGGCATGCGCGCGGACTTCGCCTTCTGCGTCACTGCGCCGTTCATCATCGCCGCATTCGTCGCGGCACTCGTGCACTGACATCGCCCTTCCATCTCTCATGGAAGGGCGTTTCTTTTTCCGGCACGGACCCTGCCCAGAAACCGGGGGTGCGCCTTCATATATATGGCACCCCTTGCCAGCAACTTCCGTTATCCCCTCCCCCGTGATACATTCCCCCTGAAATCCTGACCCATTCGTATGGCTGAAAAGAAACCCAAGGAAGGCTCCGGCTATGATTCACAGCAGATCTCCGTCCTCGAAGGCCTCGAGGCGGTGCGACACCGCCCCGGCATGTACATCGGTACCACCGGCGTGGACGGCCTGCATCACCTCATCTGGGAGATCGTCGACAACGCGTTCGACGAAGCGATGGCCGGATACTGCAACGACATCGTCATCACGCTTCTTCCGGACGGCTACGTTTCCGTTGAAGACAACGGCCGAGGCATCCCGGTGGACATCCACAAGGGCTACAACGTCTCCGCGCTGGAACTCGTGCTCACCAAGCTGCACGCCGGCGGCAAATTCGGCGACGGCGGTTAT
>JBEEJS010000069.1:0-6347 GCA_041169025.1 Candidatus Parcubacteria bacterium | reverse complement strand
ATCGCCATCAACGCGCTGAACGGGTTCCCCGGGCCGTATCTCAAGGACGTCAACGCCTGGATCGGACTGGAAGGGTATTTGGCGCTCATGGCGCGGTATCCCGATCCGGCGGACCGCCGTTGCATCGTGCATGAGTCGTTGTCGTTCATGGCGCCGGGCATGCCGATGCCGGAGACGTTCGACGTCGCCATCCACGGCACGCTCGCGGACCGCGTCCGCGGCGAGCGTCGCAACGACATGATGCGCCTGGCTCCGCTGTTCATACCGGACGGCGGGGGAGGCAAGACCTACGCGGAGATGACGTTGGATGAGTACGCCGCGTTCTACGCGAACCATCCGTCGTCAGTGCTCGCGTATGAAGGCCTGGTCGCGGTGGCGCAGGCGCATGCGGTTGACGCGCTGCCGGACGTGACTTGGGGAGCGAACGTAAGCGGCATGAGCGACGAGCAGCTCCTTTGCATCGTGAACATGTACCGCGTCCGCTTCGCCGCCGACGGCGTCGTCATGCAAGAAGCATGGCCTGCGTACCCCGTGGAGCTGAACCGCACTGCGAAACGGCACGCGTATGCCATGCTGCACACGATCCTCCAGCAGGTACGCGCGGGCAAGCGGGAACAGGCGCTGCGCCAGCTCGGCTTCGTCCAGGGCGTGCTCTGGACGACCGGCATGTACACGCTTGCGGAAATTTGGACGCACGACGGACACTGACGTCTCTCGAAGCCGCTGCCTCACCGCAGCGGCTTTTTTTCTGTGCACAACCCCGTCTTCCCGAATGGAGAAAAAGGGTGTACAATTGGGACACGGTGGTTTGAAGTGGGGATAAATGGGGATAAGCTCGAATGCTCCATAAATTCCGCCTTAAATCGCCAGGGAAAACGTAACGCGACCGCCATGTTCATCGGAGAGTATCAGCATCTGATCGATGACAAAGGCCGATTGGCGGTGCCCCTGAAATTCAGGGATCGCCTCGGCAAGGGCGCGGTCGTGACACGCGGTCTCGACTCGTGCCTCTTCGTGTTTCCCCATGACGAGTGGAAGAAACTCGCGGAGAAACTCTCGGCGCTCCCGTTCAGCCAGGCCAATTCGCGCGCCTTCGCCCGCCTCATGCTCGCCGGTGCCATGGAAGTGGAGATCGACAAGCAGGGCCGCGTGGTGATCCCGGAATACCTCCGGAAGTTCGCGAAGCTCGGCAAGGACACCGTCGTTGCCGGCCTCTACAGCCGCATCGAAGTCTGGGACAGGCGCACCTGGGAGTCGTACAAGTCCAAGACGGAGAAGCAGTCCGGAGCCATCGCGGAAAAGATGGGCGAGCTCGGTATCTGACCCGCACGCCTATGGACCCGCGTCACATCTCCGTACTTCTCGACGAGACGATCGATGGTCTCGCATTGCGCGCCGGCGACAACGTCGTGGACTGCACCGTGGGTGCAGGCGGCCACGCCGAAGCCGCTCTCGAAAAGACAGCCCCTTCGGGGCGTCTCATCGGGTTCGATCTCGACGAAGCGGCGCTCGAATCGGCCAGAAGGAATCTCTCGCGTTTCGGTTCGCGTGCGGTGCTTGTCCGCGCGAGCTACCGGGACGTGGAGCGGGTCCTCCAATCCGAAACCTTCGGGCCGGTTCAGGCGGCGCTTCTCGACCTGGGATTCTCTTCCATCGAGATCGACGACCCTGCGCGCGGATTCTCCTTCCGCGCCGACGGGCCGCTCGACATGCGCTACGACCAGACGCAGGACGTCAGCGCGGCCACCATCGTCAATTCGTGGGGAGAGGACGAGTTGTCCGACCTCATCCACGGCTTCGGCGAGGAGCGCTGGGCGCGGCAGATCGCCGCGGCCATCGTGACGGCGCGTCGCGTGCATCGCATCGTGGGGACGTTCCAACTGGTGGACGTCATCGCGGGCGCGGTGAGCGCGTCGTACCGGCAGGGGACGCCGCACTTCGCCACGCGCACCTTCCAGGCGCTCCGCATCGCGGTCAACGACGAGCTCGGCAGCCTGGAAGCGGTGCTTCCCGCGCTCACCCGCGTGCTCGCGCCCGGCGGACGGCTGGCGGTCATCTCCTTCCATTCCCTGGAGGATCGCATCGTGAAGCGGTTCTTCCGCGACGAGCCCTCACTGGAACCGAAGACCAAACGGCCGATCGAGGCCGGCCCAGAGGAACTCGCGCGCAACCCGCGCGCCCGCAGCGCCAAGCTCCGCATCGCGACCAAGATCATCGAGTAAACCCACACCCATGAGTCACGCATACGACAAACGACACGCATCCGCGCAGGCCCAGGTGGGCGTGCTTGGGCGCATGGACGTCAGGATGGTCAACATCCTGCTGCTTGGCGCGGTCGTGGCCGCGCTCGTGGGCTACCTCGTGCTCAACAACGGCGTCTCCACCAAGGGTTACTCGCTCCGTTCGCTCCAGGCCCGCATCTCGGATCTCGAGGAAGAGCGCCAGAAGCTCGATCTCGCCGTGGTGAGCGGGCAGTCCATGGGGACCATCGACGGGCGGATCCAGGGGCTCGGCTTCGTGCCGGTTGCCCGCGTGGAGTACGTGGGCGGCGGGTCCGGCGTGGCGATGCGGTAAACGCGTCGGTGCGTCCCGCGGATTATCGCGGCGTCAAACATCGTTCGCGGCGGAAAATACGTGGCGGAAACAAAAGCGAACCCTTGCGGGTCCGTTTTGCGTTTCGGCGATCATTCTTTCTCCGCGGTCTCCCAGAGCGAGAGGAAGAGGGTCTTCATGGTCTGGGCGAGGCCGGCATCCTTCGTGATTACCGTGATGCGCTTGGCGTTGAACGACGTGACGGAGACGCAGTCGGCGTAGATGACGATGTTCCCGTGAAGCGGCGATTTTCCTTGCTCGAGATACCGTCCTTCATGTCGGCTGCCGACGGGGAGATCCAGCTTCGTTTTGCCCTTGGAGTAGGTGTAGATGGTGCGGGTCTTGCACTTGAGGACGAGCTTTTCGCGGATGTCGCCCTCGTAGACGGGCGGGATCCACTGGCGTGCCTCATCCAAGTTGACCACCTCATACGTTTCCGTCGCACCGGACGCGAGGATGTCACGCTGCAGCGCGTTCGCCGCCTCGACACCTTCCAGGACGCGGATGGAAGCGCCAAGTCCCGCCTCCGGTCCGACGGACTGCAGGGCGGCGACGATCTTGGTCACGGCCGCTTCTTTCGCCATCGCGTCGCGTTTCAGGTTCTCGACGATGTATTTCAGGTGCATCGGGGTCGCCGCCTCGAAATACTTCTTCTTCCCTTTGATGAAGGACGACATCAGTCCTGTTTCCACCAAACCGTCGATCATGAGGTACGTAGTGGGGCGGCTGATGAGGGATTTGGCGGCCAGAAGCTGGGCGGTCGTCGGACCGGCCTTGAGGGAGGCGATGTAGACCTTGGCCTCGTTGTGGGAGAGGCCGAGGGTCTCGAGTTCGGTGGCGATGGTGAGGGACATATCGTGAGATAGGATAGTACAAAAACGGTCGTCCGTCAAGCGTGTTGACAGGTTATCGCCACGACTGCGCGCCGCCGGAAAATGAAAAAGAGGGCCTCCGCTGGAGGCCCTCTTCGAATGTCAGAGGTCGATTTCCACGTCCGGCGATACGTGCGTCGGATAGAAATCGCACGAGAGGTCGGTACTGAGTTCGGCACGAAGGCTTTCCAGCGCCGCCTCCGACCCGTGATTCAGCACGACTGCGCTTGGCTGCAATTCGCGGATCGAATCGAGGATGGTCGTCCGCGATTGGTGCGCGCCGAGCCGCACCTGTTCCACTTGGCAGGCGACGGTGATGGTCTCCTTGGAGCGGGTCCCGTCGAAATTGATGGAAGCGAGCTCCAAGGTCTTTACGCCGCCGTCCGCCGCTTTCTTGATGCGGCTTCCGTCCGTATCCGGCGCGACGAATCCCGTGAACATGGCGAGCGCACCCGGATCTTCCAGGATGCGTTTTCGCCAGAACATGGCCGCGCCGCCAGGACCGCCCATGCCGGGCGATGCGATGACGACGTACGGACCGCCCCAGCTGATCGCTTCGACGCGATCCGAATGCTTGGCGATTTCCTGCACCTGACCGAAGTCGACGAGCGTCTCGTTCGGACTCCAGAACGATTTCGCGTTCCGCATCGATCTCGAGAGCGTGCGGCATGAGCCATCGAGGTAGACGCGGGTTTCGTCCGCGACGCCTCGTCTGGCGAGTTCGTGCGCGATCGCACCGCCGCGATGGACGCCGAAGGTGAAGATGAGCGTGGGCTTGCCACGGTACATCGCCTCGCGGATGAGCGTCTCGCAGCGGTCCATCTCGTCCATCCAGAACCGCTGATCGGAATCCGGTTCGGCGCCGTAGGTGCAATCCGTGCCGGCGAGGATGATGTTCCTTCGCCAATCGCGCGGGAGCGGGGTAGCACCGAGGACGCCAGGCTGATCGTGCTCGCAGCGGTCGCCGGAGTAGTGGATGTGGGAACGTCCCACTCGAAACGTGTACGAACATGCGCCGGGGATGTGTCCGGCCGGGTGGAAGAGGACCTTGAGTCCGGGGAGGATTTCCACCGGTCCCGGGCGGCCAAGCGTCTGGACGCGTTGCATCGCGAGTTCGTACTGCGTCCTGCTGTACGGACCGGCGATCTTTTCGCGCTGATAGATCTTCAGGCTGTCTTCCAGGATGTGCGCGATCATCGTCTCCGATGTCCGCGTCATCCATATCCGCGCCTTCGGCCCAAGATACGGCACGATCGCGGGCATGAACCCCACGTGGTCCGCATGCACGTGCGTGATGAGCACGGCGTCGATCTTCCGGCCGTCCGCCAGAAGGGAGAAGTCAGGACCGGTCCACGGCTTGTCGCCCACCTTGTGCGGCGCGAGTCCGCAGTCGACCATGACGCGATAGGTACGACCTCCGTGATTGAGGTCGAAAATGCCGCAGGACACCTCGATGGAGTCCGGAGTCGAGTGACGACCGAGACGATGCAACGATACTCGTGAAGTCATGAGTCTGTTCAACCTTTCAGATGTCAAAGGACGCGTAAGCATGGCGCAGAATCGCGCGTCTGTCAATCTTTCCAGAGGCGCCTCGCCGTGATATCGTTCCCACTGTTCCCATCAATCACGCGCGAGGCTCAGTTGAGCGCATATGTCCCGCATCGTCGTCATCCTTACCGCCTTCTTCGCCGCCGCGCTCGTGACGCCTTTGGTGCGCCGCGCGGCTTTTTCGTGGGGTGCGGTGGATATGCCGGACGTTTCTGGCGCCTCGGAGAGCGGTCGCAAGAGACATGAAAAGGCGATGCCGCTCTTCGGTGGCGCGGCGGTTTTCGCGGCGATGGCGCTTGCGCTCGCCACGGCGCTCGCGCTCGGCTGGCTCCCCGGCGAGAACATCAAGATGAAATTCGTCGTCGGCATCGTGACGGCATCCGCCCTGCTCGTCATCGGTGGCGCGCTCGATGACCGCTTCAACCTGAAGCCCGCACGGCAGATCGTCTGGCCCGCGCTCGCCACGCTTGTCATGGTCGTTTGCGGCGTCGGCATCCGTGCCGTCTCCAATCCCTTCGGCGGCATCATCCCGCTCGACGGCGTGCAGTTCACCGTGCTCTGGTGGCAGGGGATCCCGTACAAGCTCACCCTTTTCGCCGATCTCTTCACCGTGGCCTGGCTGATGGGCATGACCTACACCACCAAGCTGCTCGACGGGCTGGACGGCCTGGTCTCCGGCACGCTGGTCATCGGCGCCGTCATCCTGGCGTTCGTTTCCGTCACGCGCGACTACGCGCAGCCGGATACGGTGCTGGTCTGCCTGGCGGTGGCGGGCGCGTTCGCGGGATTCCTGCTGTACAACTTCCCGCCGGCCTCCATCTTCCTCGGCGAAGGCGGTTCCACGCTGGCCGGTTTCCTGCTCGGCACGCTCGCCATCATCTCCGGAGGCAAGATCGCGGCGGCATTGCTCGTGCTCGGCCTGCCCATCCTGGATGCGGCCCTCGTCATCATCCGCCGCGCGGTCATCGAGAGGCGTTCGCCGTTCTCCGGCGACCGCACTCACCTGCACTTCCGCCTCCTCGACCGCGGGTTCTCGCCGCGGCAGGTGCTCCTCACGTATTGGCTTGCCACGGCGCTGCTGGGCACGGCGACGTTCTTCCTGCAGGGAGAGGCGAAGCTGCTCGCGCTGGTGCTCCTCGCGCTCGGCTTGGCGGTATCGACCTGGCTGTCGTTCTCGCGTGACACGCGTGGCGCCGACGCAGCAGGGAGCGACAAGGGCATTTCGCGCCACGCATGAAACGCGGTACGATGAATCCCTATGGCTCCCGCACCGCGAACGAAACGCTACGCATGGACCTTCAGCAACGGCTTTTTCGCGTCAGTGATGCTGTTCAT
>JBEEJS010000068.1:0-7640 GCA_041169025.1 Candidatus Parcubacteria bacterium | reverse complement strand
GATTATGCAGAAAAGAATCACCACCCTGCCTAAACTCCTTGTCGTCGCCGGCCCCACCGCTTCTGGGAAGACCGACCTCGCTTTAAGGCTGGCCAAGCGATTTAAGGGGGAGGTCATATCTGCCGATTCCCGGCAGTTCTATAAGGGTACGGAAATAGGCTCAGATATCATTCCCGGCACATGGGTCAGGAAATTTGGCCGCCGAACCTATATCGCCCATGGCGTTCCTCACTACCTCACCGCCTTCCTGTCGCCCTCAAAGCCATTTTCCGCAGCCCAATTCAAGGATCACGTGATTCGCATTGCGCGGGACATCACGAAGCGCGGCCATCTCCCCATATTGTGCGGCGGTACGGGTCTGTATATCCGTGCCGTGGTCGATAACTTTAATTTGGGGGAGATACCGTCTGATCAGGCTTTTCGGGACCGCATGGAAAAGCGCTCCGCCGCTGCCTTATATCGCGAGCTCGCCAAAAAGGATCCGGCTTATGCCGCTCGCATCCCGGCAAGCAACAAACGCTACGCCATCCGCGCCCTTGAAGTGATGCGCGCTACCGGAAAGACCGTGACCGAATCGCAAAGCAAGGGAGAACCGCTCTTCGACGTGCTGCAAATCGGTATCAAGCGGCCGGTTGACGTGGCAAACGCGCGAATCGATGCTCGAGTTGACGACATGATGAAGCGGGGACTGCTTGATGAGGCGCGAAAGCTCGGCAAGAAGTACGGTTGGGCGGCTCCGGCCATGACCGGACTTGGCCACCGGCAGCTCGGGCAGTTTTTGAGAGGCGAAATTCCGCTCGAAGAGGCGGTCAGGCTCATCAAAAGGGACACGCGGCGGTACGCCAAGCGGCAGCGCGCATGGTTAAAGCGAGATGAGCGTATTCAGTGGGTGAAGTCCGTTCGAGGCGCGGAAACGCTCGTAAAACGGCATTTAAGCTCCGGTCGTTTTAAGGCTAAACTTAGCGCGAAAACGTGATTTTAAGCTCCCAAAAATGTCAGCGACCCTGGTCAAGCCTTGAAAAATTTGCTATACTGTAAGGGTAAATTCTTTAACCTCCAGTCTGTATGGCCGAAGTCGTCATGGGCTACTGCGTGAAGTGCAAAGACAAGCGCGAGATGAAGGACGCCGTTCAGGTCGCCATGCCCGCCAAGGGTGGTGGCACCCGCCCCGCAATGAAGGGTACCTGCGCCGTCTGCGGTACTGGCATGTTCAAGATCCTGCCGAAGTCGGCAGCGGCTCCCGCAGCGTAAGCTCCGGAAATGGAAAACCCCGCTCAAGGTGAGCGGGGTTTTTGATTTTGGCGCTTGAAGGCGGGTGCGCGCGGCCGAATCATCGTCCTCCTTCGCTACGTTGACTGTAATCGCTGACGCCTATATCCTAATGCCGGTCTTCGGACCTCCACTATACAGAAGGACATTCGATGAAACGACAAGGAACGATGGCGGATAAGGCGTTTGAAGTGCTCGGCTACGGCCGGGAGATGGGACTGATGCACCTGCAGGTCGATGAACTCGACGGGCGGAACATCGTCCTTGGTGACGGGCAACGGCTGTTGCAGTTCGGTTCATGCAGCTATCTTGGGCTCGAGACCCACCCCAAGCTGACGGAAGGAGCGCTGGCGGCGATGAAGCGGTTCGGGACGCAGTTGTCGTCCTCCCGTTCCTACCTCTGCATCAGCATCCTGCCTGAACTTGAAGCGCGGCTGTCGCGAGAGCTGTTCAACGGGTATCCGGTCGTGGTGAGCAACTCGGTCACCTCCATCCATGCCGCCGCCATTCCCGCGCTCGTGCAGCCGAACCACGCGGTCGTCCTGGACGAGCGCGCGCATGCCAGCATGCATCAGGCGGTGGACCACGTGGTCCGCCAGTCGCGCGTGACCACCGAAATCGTCCCGCACAACCGGATCGATCTCCTGCGCGAGAAAATCCGGACGCTCAACGACGGGCACGAGGCGATCTGGTTCTGTTGTGAGAGCGTGTACTCCATGTGGGGTGACGACATCCCGTTCGGCGAGCTGCTGAAGCTGCTCAACGAAGAGCCTCGATTGCGCCTGTACATCGACGACGCGCACGGCATGTCCTGGACGGGCGTGAACGGCAGCGGCCGCGCGTTCACGCTCCTGGATGGCGATCTTCGGGATCGCGTGGCTCTGGTCGTCGCGCTCGGCAAGTCGTTCGGCAGCGGTGGCGCCGCCATCGTCCTGCCACGGAAGGAGTCGGCCGATCGCGTCTGCGTCGCCGGGCCACCGCTCATCTTCTCGCATCCGCCACAGCCGAGCATGCTCGGTGCCGGCCACGCCAGCCTCGATATCCATGTGAGCGAAGAGGGTGCGGCGCTCCGTGCGCAGCTGGATATGCTCATGCGGCATGCGCGGGAGACGCTGAAGGAGGAGGGATTGCCCTCGTTCCTGACCAACACCGGACCGATCAACTTCGTCCCGGTCGGCATCCCGCATCACACCTTCCTGATCCTGCGCAAGATGATGCAGGACGGGTACTTCCTGGATGGCGCGGTGTTTCCCGCGGTGCCCACCAAGCTCGGCGGCATCCGCTTCACCATCACGAACCACCTGACCAAGGACGACATCACTGCCATGATCCGCTGCCTCGCCCGGCATTACTGGGAGACGCTGGCGGAAGTCGGACTGACCATCAACGACATCAGGAGCGCGTTCGGCGCGCTTGAACGCGATGGGCATCCTCCGGCGTCCGCGCGCTTGTCCGTCGCGGCTCCGGCGGCGCTGCCCCTGGAGACGCATGACTCGATTGCGGCGTTCCGTGCCGACGAGTGGGATGGGATGTTCAACGGCAAGGTGCCGCTTGATCACCGCAACTTGCGGCTCTTCGAAGCGGCGACCGCCACGACAGGCGAGGTGGACGCGGTTCGTTGGGCATACCGGTACTTCATGGTCCGCGACGAGTCAGGCGTGCCAATCGTGGCGACTTGGTGCACGGCGGCGCTCATGAAATCCGATTTCCTCGCGCCCGCGGAGACGTCGGAGAAGATCGAACAGCGCCGCGAAAAAGACCCGCTCTTTCTCACCGAACGGATGGTCATGTTGGGGTCGCAGTGCAGTTACGGCGACCACCTGTACGTCCGAACGGAACACCCGCGTTGGGAGGAGGCGCTGAAGACCGTCATTGACGGCATTTGGCGGTTCCAGACCGAGGTGGACGCGAATGCTGTCGCGCTGCGTGACTTCAACGCCGACATGGACGAGCGCGTGGCGAAGAAGCTGTTCGAACTCGGTTTCTCACGGCAGATCCTTCCTGACTACTTCCGGCTCGACCTGACCTGGAAGGACACGGACGAGATGATCAGCCGGATCAATCGCAAATACAGTCGCAAGCAGATGCGTGGCATCATGAAGGATGCCGTCCGCTACGCCGTGGACGTCACGCGGGACCATCCCGGCGAGGCCGGCGGCAGCGCGTGCTACGAGATGTACTTGAACGTCCAGCGGAAAGCCCGGATCTTCAACATGTTTCCCATGCAGCCGACGTTCATGGAACCCATGTACGCGGACCCGCAATGGGACCTGCTCCGGCTGTATCCGCTGGCGGATGACGGCAGCCGGCTTCCCGCCGTCGCCTTCGTCACCGGCACGCTGACCCCGAACGGCACCTACGTGCTGTTCATGGTCGGCATGGATTACGATCGCCTGCCGGAAGGCGCCTATGACCAGATGCTGCTCCAGGGCATCCTGCACGCCAAGAGCACCGGTGCCACGCGCGTCGAGCTCGGCTACACGGCCGATCACAACAAGCGGCGGACTGGCGCCGAGCGCATCGGCAAGACGTCGTTCGTGTGGTTGCGGGATCACGAAAACGCGATGGCGATCAGCGTGATGTAATCCTGTTATCGGATAGCGAAAACCCCGCTCGTATGAGCGGGGTTTCTTTTTCCGTCTTTCTTCAGCTTTTCTTCAGTTCCTGCTCGATCAGCTCCCGCGCCGTATCCGGCGGCGCTTTGCCTTTGGTGGTCCGCATCATCTGTCCCACCAGGAACATGACGGCGGCGGTTTTGCCGGCGCGGAAGTCTTCCACGGCCTTGGGGTTCGCGGCGACGACGGCCGCGGCGGCGGCGGTGAGTTCGCCGGTGTCGGATGACGCGCCCAGGTTCTTCTCCTGCATGATGACGGACGGGTCCGCGCCGCTCTCAACCATCTCACCGAGGATGACCAGCGCGTTTTGGCCGGTGACCTTGCGCTCATGGACGAGCGTCAGCAATTCCGTGAAGTCCTCAGGCGTGACCTTGAGTGTGCGGATGTCGATGCTGCGTTCGGTCATGACGCCGTTCAGGCGGGTGAGGAGCCAACCGGACACCAGGCGCGAGAGATCGGGCTGGCATTTCTTCCAGTGTTCCTCCGCATCGGCGGCGTCTGCGCCGGATGAGCGCACCCATTCCTGCAGTTCGGAGAAGACGGCCTCGGCGTAATCGGCCAGGTCCTTGTCGTCCACCATGGTGCGGCAGTCGGCTTCGGAGAAACCGTATTCGCGGGCGAAACGCTCACGGCGGGCGGCGGGGAGTTCCGGCACCTTGCCGCGCAGGGAATCCGCCAGCTCGCGGAGTGCCAGTTCCGGCAGGTCCGGTTCGGGGAAGTAGCGGTAGTCCGCGGAGTCTTCCTTCACGCGCTGCTCCACCGTGGCGTTCTTGGCATCGTCCCAACCGCGGGTGGTGAGCACCGATGGCGGCTTGCCGTCCAGCCAGAGCATGGTCTGGCGCTTGATCTCGTATTCGATTGCGCGCTCCACGGAGCGGAAGGAGTTGACGTTCTTGATTTCCGTCTTGGTGTAGAGCTTTTCCGAATATTCGCCTTCTTCAGGCGTCTCCGGAACGGGGCGCAGGGAGATGTTCACGTCGCAGCGCAGCTGTCCCTTTTCCATGTCCGCGTCGGATACGCCGATGTAGCGCATGATGAGGCGCAGCTCGTGCAGGAACGCCTTGGCCTCCGCGGAGGAGCGCATGTCCGGCTCCGTGACGATCTCGATCAAAGGAGTACCGCCGCGGTTGAAGTCCACGTAGCTGCCCGAGCCGTCGTCGGCGTGGGTGAGCTTGGCGGCGTCTTCCTCGAGATGCGCGCGGTGGATGCGCACGTTCGTCACCTTCTTCTCACTGTCGGCACCGAGGAACTCCACGCGAACCACGCCACCGGAAACCACCGGCAGATCGAACTGCGAGATCTGGTATCCCTTGGGAAGGTCCGGATAGAAGTACTGCTTGCGATCGAACTTGCTCTGCTCCGTGATGCGGCCCTGCAGCGCAAGCCCCACCATGGCCCCGAACTCCACCGCCTTCTCGTTGATGACCGGAAGCGTGCCTGGGTGCCCAAGGCAGACCGAGCAGATGGTGGTGTTGGGCGGCGCGAATTCGCCCCTGTTGGAACAGCGGCAAAACATCTTGGTCTTGGTCTTGAGCTGAACGTGGATTTCCAGGCCGATGACGGGCTCGTAGCGCATACTTCGGGGATTGGGCTCCGTCCGGGTGAAACGAATAACGGAGCGTTGAACTCCGTCATTTTGCGTGTTTTTGGGGATACCCGCAAGGGGTCGGTACCTGGTACGTGGCCAGGTTCGCCAGCGGCGTTACCCCTTCTTCAACTCCCGCCACAGGATGTACTCCGCCCCAATGTACAGCGGCCACAGGAACCCGTTCACCGCGGTCGGGATGAGCGTGGCCAGGAGGTCATGCGAGAGGGGAAGGCTGCCGGCGGAGTCGTACAGGCTGAAGAACAGGCCCGGGTCGCCCAGGATGGCGCCCACGAGCAAGCGGATCAGGCCGGTGACGAAGATGCCGGCCACCGCGAAGAAGACGGCGGGGGCGAGTAGTCGCCAGAGCGTTTCCATGAACCGGCCCTCGGTGACGCGGGCGCTGGCCTTGATGGCCGCCGTGCCGCGCTGGTTCTCCAGGACCATCTCCAGCTGCGCGAACCGCCAGCGGACCGACAGGACGATGCCGGGAACGACCACGAGCGCGAAACCCAGCAGCACGCCGGCACCGGCGAGCAGCGACACCCAGATGAACGAGAACGATTTGTGGAAGCCCTCGCCGAACGCCGTGCGCGGGTCGAGCGGCCGTCCATCCACGTGCGCCGCCACGCTCTCGATGAGCGCGATGGCCAGGACGGAGCCCAGGAAGTACACCGGCAATCCAAGCAGGAGGTTCAAGCCGAACCTCGCCTCGACGGCGGGCGTGATGCTGCGCGTGAACGCGAAGATGGCCCAGAGCACCAAGCCGAGCAGACAGAACCAGACCGCGAATTCGGCGTATGAGAGGAGGTTCTTCCTGAAGTTGATCCAGGACTCGGTGATGAGGTCGCTGGCGGGGGAAAGGGGTGCAGCCATACGGAGGGAGTATAGCAAAGAAGGGAGAGGTTGGGCACGGGGTGGTGGGGGTTGGGCTGGGGTGGGCGGTTGGCGAAAGAAAACGCCCGCCTCCGAGTGGAGACGGGCGCGTGCGAGTCATCTTCGTGCCGGGGCCGGGACGAGCACCCTGTTCGGCGCTTCGGCTTTCTTTTTGGCTGGCGGAGGAGTGGAGGGCGTGCGGAACAGGTACAAGCTGAGTATGAGCGAGGCCTGAAGCATCATGTGGAACGTCGCGATGGTCGTGTGTATGCGCGGCGTTTCGCCCCTTCCGAGGTGCGGATACGCCCAGTCCATGATGTCCTTGGCGAGGAAGAAAAAGAAGAGCAACTTGCCGAGACCGAGGAACGCTTTGGCTTGGTCAGATGCCATCGGTGAGAGCATACCGGCGTCCTCTGCGAGTTGTTCCTTCCTGCGCAGGTCGTGGATGATGAGGAACCACCAACAGGCGAACGCGATGTTGATGACTCTCATGAACATGCCCTCTGTGCCAGGCGGGCGCGCCACGGCGAGACAGAGATGACTGAACACGATCATGATGCCGATGCCATACAGGATGAATGACTTCCGGACGCCGAACCGGCGCATGAGGAAGAACGCCACGGAATCGACGATTCGTTGGGTGACGGCATCGATGCTCCAGAGGAAGGCGATCAGTGCTTGCATGGCCCGGTGCTCCTTGTGAAAGTGCTGTGGTGCAGGTTAGCAGCCTATTCCTGACTTGTCAATGGTATCGGACATATCGGCACGACTGATGGAGCTCATGGCGCGAAAACGCCCGCCTCCGGATGGAGACGGGCGCACGGTTCATTGCTTTGCCGATGGCGCGTCCCCGAGCAGCGGCTTCACCTTGACCCAGACCAGTTCATGGATGGCGTCCATAGAGAGCAAGTCTTCCAAGCGGTTGCCGCCAGGTGCGCACTCCACGACGGTGAATTCCGGCGAAGTTTGCGCGAGTTCCAGGTACGCCTTCTCGGCGAGTTCCAGGTGCGCGCGCGTCTCGTGGCCATCCTTCATGAGGCCGCGGCGTTCGATGAGTTGGAGTGAGATGTCCACGGGGACATGGAGGATGACGGTGACGGCGGGGCGGGGGAGGCCGTTGGTGCCGTATTCCAGCGCGTCTTCCCAGGCCCAGAACGTGGCGCGCTCGGCGGGGTCGGCTATCTTGGAACCTTGGTGGCCCTGGTTTGCGGGGACGTAGCGGTTGGCGAAGACGTGCATGCCATGCTCGAGCCAGGCTTTCAGCGCGGTGCGAGTGGCCAAGCGGTCCTTGGCGT
>JBEEJS010000067.1:0-8756 GCA_041169025.1 Candidatus Parcubacteria bacterium | reverse complement strand
ATGGCGTCCTCCGCGGCATCGCTTCCGAGGCCGTCGCAACCGCTCTGTACGGTGCCAACTGGAACCAGCAGATCGACGACGTACCGGATGCGTTCTTCACCAACTACACCACCGGTTCCGCGGTGAACTCCGCTTCGGACTTCAACAAGTCCGCCGCGACCGCCACCGCCGCTACCATCAACGCCGACAAGTCGCTCGGCTTGGCCACCACGGTGTCCGGCACGCTCGTCGCGAAGAACGTGACGAAGGACATGTCGGCCACCACCGCCATCGGCGGCTCCGGCATCACCGCCATCGACGTCGAGATCACCAACAACGGCGCCTCCGCGGCGACCATCGACAGCCTGACCATGCACCGCTCCGGCGCGGGTAAGCTTTCGGATCTCGCTTCCTCCTACATCTTCCTCGGATACGACCGCGTCACCCCCTCGCACTCGTGGAACGGCTCCACGAACGACGTGGTGCACAGCAACATCGGCGTGGTCGTGCAGCCGGGCAAGTCCGTCGTCTTGTCCGTGACCACCGGCTGGAACTTCACCATGACCGGTAGCAGCCAGAACATGTTCACCATCACCGACATCCGGTCGGGGAGCACGGTCGTCGCGGGCCTCCCGCTGTCCGGCCGCACCATGACCACCTCCGCGGTGGATGGCGGCACGGTCACCATCACCAAGGCCGGCGTGTCCCAGCTCGCCAACGTGAAGGCTGGCGGCTCCCGCCAGAAGATCGCCACCTTCAAGGTGGAATCGAACTCCGTTGAGGATGAGGCCTTCTATGGCACCGCCGTCTTCCAGTCCGGCACCCTTGCCAAGGAGAAGATCACCAACCTCGTGCTGAGCATGAACGGTGCGGACCTCGGCGGCGCCGCGGGCTACGACCGATTCAGCCGCGCGAACCTCCTGATGGAGAAACCGGTCATGATCGAACGCGGGTCCTCCCGCACCTTCGACGTGTACGCGGACATCGCCGCCGACGCCCGGGCCGATGAGACCATCCTGACCTACATCGACGACCTCGGCGACGTGCAGGCATTCGGCGGCACGTACGGCACGGCCAACACCGCGCTCATCACCACCGCGTACGGCGGTTCGTACGACGGCGCATCCTGCGCCCTCGGCGCAGGCAACTGCTCCAGCACCAAGGTGGAAGCCGGGCAGCTGACCATCACCTTCGATGGTCCGCAGTACTCGTATCTCACCGCGAACAGCAAGGACCTCTCGGCCTTCAAATTCACCATGTCCGCCAAGTCGGATCTGGAAGTGAAGAAGCTGCAATTCGTCCTCTCTGGCAACGACGACCTGGATGACACCGATGCCGCCGGCACCCCGCGCATGACGGACATCAAGGTGACCGACATCGCCACCGGCGCCGTCGTGGCCGGCCCGAAGGACATCACCCAGGGCACGGGCTACGTGAACACCAACAACTCCTCCACCCTCGACTTCACCGAGTCAATCTTCCTCACCGCCGGCGTGCCGCGCTCGTTCAAGCTGACCATGGACGTGGCGAGCGTCGCCACGCTGGACGGCAACAACAACGGCACGGTCGACCTGACCACGCTCCAGACCACGCTCAAGAAGTTCAGCACCCTGACCAACGCCGTCAGGAACGTGCAGACCAACCAATATCTCACCAGCTCGGACATCGTGCCGGACGCGGACATCGCCGGCGTCACGCATTCCGTGGTCGCGAAGTCCCTGACGCTGCTCGTGGCTTCCACGCCGACGGCGCAGTCGTACATCAAGGGCACGCAGGATGCACCGCTCCTCGGCCTCTCCTTCAAGGCCGGCGCCGCGTACGTGAAGATCAAATCCATCCAGCTGCAGGGACGCATCGATACCAATGATGCGACCGCCACCTGTACCGTTGCCCCGGATGGCACTTTCGCAAACGGCCGGGAGAACGCTTCCTGCGCATCCGTGGCGGATGTCGTTTCCACGATGAAGCTGTGGCAGGGAACGACGCAGCTGAGCACCACCAAATCGCCGGCATCCGGCACTGACGGCAAGGTGACGTTCGACAACCTCGATATCACCGTCATCGCCGGACAGACCTCCACCTTCCTCGTAACGGGCTCGCTCTCCAGCGGTCTGACCACGGCGAACCTGCCTGACGCCGTCGACTTCCAGGTCAGCACCAGTGGCGTCACCGCCACGGACACCGACGGCAATCCCATCACCCTCACCGGCTCCGTCGACGGCCCGAACATGACGGTCTCCGACGCGGGCACAATCACCGTGGCCCTCGCCCCGGACGACTCCGAGTCCGAAGCCGGCATCGTGGTCGGCGGCTCGCCGAGCGCCGTGCTCGCCAAGTACAAGCTCTCCGCCACCAGCGAGGATCTGAAGCTCACGAAGACGCGCGTTGCGCTCGTCACCACTGCCAACGCCTCCGCCATCAGCAGCGTCTCGCTGTATGACGGTTCCACCCTGGTGGGCGGCCCGGTCGCCATGGACGGCTCCGGCGTGGCCGACTTCTCCGGCATGAGCGGATTCATCATCCCGAAGGACAGTTCCAAGGTGCTCACCGTGAAAGCCGCGCTCAACTCCGTCGGCGCATCGGGCGCCACGACGGGCCTGGATCTGAAGGTCCAGCTCAGCGCCAATGCTTCCGCATTCGAGGTGCGCGGAACTTCCGCCAACTCCAGCACGCAGCTTGTCACCTTCGCGAGCTCGCCGCTGAACGGCAACTCCAAGATCATCCGCAAGACCAAGCCGGTCGTCTCTCTGACCTCGCTGCCGAGCTCGGCGCTCACCAGCGGCACGCTCGTCCTCGGCCGCGTCACCGTGGCTGCCGACGCATCGGGCGACATCTCCTTCAAGAAACTCACCGCGACGCTGAACGAGGGCGTGGCCCTCTCCGGCACCACCTTCGTGGCGGACAGCGCTTCCTCCGTCCGCCGCGTGGGTGACGGCTCCAACCTGGCCGGCGTCGCCACGCTCCGCGATGGCAGCGGCCTCTCCTGCGACAGCACGGACAGCACCTGCACGCTCAAGATGTCCTTCACCAATGAAGAGACCATCGCCGCGGGCACCTCGCGCACCTACGACGTCCGCGTCACGGTTGGTGGCACGGCCCCTGCGGCCGGCGACTCGCTTGGCCTGACGCTCCTGGGCGACACCGCGACCGCGACCGGTTACGTGTCGCAGAGCACGGCGGTTGCGCAGATCAGCACGGCGACCGTTTCCGGCGTCGCTGGCACCGCAGCGGTGACCATCAACGGCACGACGGTATCGACCGCCTTCTCCGTTGATGCGGCCACTACTGCGACTGCGCTCAAGAACGCCATCAACGCCAACGGCACGGTCAATCCGTTCGTGACCGCCTCCGGTCCCGCCGGCGCCGTCATCACGATCACCTCGAACACCGCTGGTACGCCGTTCACCATCGTTGATGCCTCGTCCGGCGGCATGACGACGGCAATCGCCACCCCGACCCCGAACGCCTCCGCCGCCCCGGCCTACAAGATCGACCCCTCGGACAACAGTGCCGATAACGGCACCGAGTACAACGTCATCTGGTCCGATCTCTCCGCCGCCCCGCATACCGACTCCCCGTCGGTCCCGACCTCGGCCTTCACTGGCTCGGCGGACTGGGCAAGCGGCTTCTACGTGAGGGCGCTGCCGAGCGACCAGCAGACGGTGACGAAGTAACGCGTTCGACGCGAAGACCCGCCCCCGTAACAGGGGAGCGGGTCTTTCGTTTCCCGCAGCGTTGACCTCCATGGAAAAATACGCTTTCATTCCAGAAGCCTCACCCCCAAGAAAGGCCCGACCTCCGCGATGCCCATCTCCCAAGCCACCTTCCTCGTCGACCCCTTCGTCCCCATGGCGCTCATGGGCGCCATCATCGGCCTCATCGCCACCTATTCGGACGCCCCGCCCAAGAATCCAAGGTTGTGGTCTATCGCCTGCGTCGGCATCTACCTCTTCCTGGCGATCGGATTCTTCTGCGCGGTGGAACTGCCGTGTTACTTCGATCTCATCCCACAGCCGTCGTTCAGCGCCACCAAAAGCTGCAACGAATTCATGTGGAACGGCTACGTGGATTGGCCGCTTCGCGCGTTGTTCGGCTGGCGCCCCAACGCACCAACATACAAGGCGTGGTGGTCCACGACCTGGTTGATCCTCGCCTTCGTGATACAGCTCCAGGCCGGCCTCTACGCGCTTCTTCACACGGTGAAATGGCGCGTGGCCAGGATTCGCGCCAGACGTGCGGCATCCGTCCCGCCTGCGGACTGACCTCCAGGCCCGTCGCTTCCCGCGGCGGGTCTTTCTCATTCCAGGGCGTCCGGGGACACGGCATCGCCAAAATCCGCCCTTTTAATCGCCCCAAACCGCTGCTATACTCCCCGCAGAGGAGGAATCGACCTCACCCTGGCTCTATCCAACGGACGCTTAGCTCAGCTGGTTAGAGCACCTCGTTTACACCGAGGGGGTCGTAGGTTCGAATCCTACAGCGTCCACCACCGCAAGTTTATGCAAGCATTCCTTAGCTTCCTCCTCGGCTCCGGCATCGTCGCCATCGGCGTCCTGCTCATCGTGAAGACCGAATGGTTCCTCCAGAACTTCGGATCCATCGAGTGGTTCGACGAGAAGCTCGGCCACGAAGGCGGTTCGCGGCTCGGTTACAAGATCGTCGGCCTCACCTTCTGCTTTTTCGGCATCCTGACCGCTTTCGGTCTCTTCAAGGGGTTCTTCATCGCCACGGCCGGGCAATACCTGCTGCCGCCGAACGCGCGGCAATAACCAGAGCGCCATATGTACCTTCCCACCGGCAAGGAACTCATCGACCCGTTCAAGATCCTCGAGGACGCCGACATCCGCGCCGGCTATTCGGTGGCCGATTTCGGTTGCGGGACGCTGGGGCACTACGTGTTCCCGGCCGCGCGACTCGTGGGCAAGGAAGGGAAGGTCTATGCCATCGACATTTTGAAATCCGTGCTCTCGGGAATCGAGAGCCGCATGAAGATTGAGGGCGCCCAGAACGTCATCACCCTCTGGGGCGACCTTGAACGCGTGGGCGGAGTGAAACTGCCCAGCGAATCGCTCGACATGGGCCTGCTCATCAACAACCTTTTCCTCTCCAAGCAGCAGGGCGAGATGGTGCGCGAATGCGTGCGCATGGTGAAGCATGGCGGCGTCTTCGTCATGGCGGACTGGAAGCCGTCCGGTGCCACCTTCGGCCCTCCTCCGGCCACGCGCGTGTCCATGGAAGTGGGGAAGGCGCTGGCGACCGCCGCCGGCCTGACCATCGTGAAGGATATCGTTCCCGGGCCATACCACTGGGGGTTCGTGTGCGTGAAGCCGTAACCTTTCCACTCATGTTCTTATTTAACGAGAAAGCCAAAGCCGCTATGGAGATCCGAGAAAAGACCCAGACCGCGATGCTCGCCCTCCTCATCATGCTCGTCACCGGCATCTTCATCATCCAGTACAAGCAGAGCTCGGAGATCGCGCAGCTGGCGGACACAGTGACGCTGCTCGGGGCGAAGGTGTATGCGGTTCGGGCGGATGTGACGCGACAGGACAAGGTCACGGCACCCGCTATGACGAGCGTGCTCGATGTGACGACAGCGAAAATCGGCGACGTCATCGCCGGCATGACGTTGCGTTCGCTTGCGCCCGCGTTCCGGAGGCCGGAAGACGCGGATTTCAGCAACGACAACATCATGGCCTCGTTCACGGGATCGGCCACCCTCCGCGTCAACGTCAGGATCGACCAGTCCTTCTCGCCGGGAACCCTGATCATCGTTCCGCAGACGGCGGATGATGCTGCCATGCTCCCGATGCTCTCGGGCGAGTCGAGCGGGTATGACCGGAACCCCATGGTCTTCACCAACGCCGACGCGGCCGCGAAGGCGCTCGGTGCCGCCAAGCACTCCGAAGGTACGGCGACGGTGACGCTTTCGAACCCGGTCCTGGTCCGCGCTCCGGGCGACATGTACAGCTCTGCCACGTTCATCAGCGCAAAGGACGTGCGGTGGTACAAGTGACCGCTCATGCGGTGACCGAACCCTTGCCGCAAGGCGAGGGTTTCGCGTTCAAGCATCCGCGGCCTTCTTATAGCCCCCGCGCTTGCCTTTTCCCGCCCCACCCCCTACCATTCCCACCACGATAACCGTTCACCGCAAACCCCGAACCTATGGCTTTCCTTCGCGGATACGGCGCCTTCCTGGACTACAAATACTGGATCAACCCCTTCCCGGTCGCCCTCGGCCCGTCTTTGGCGCAGGGCATCCTGGTGTTCTTCGGCTTCTTCATCGTGGCGGCCGTCGCGCTGATGGCGTTCGCGCACACCCTGCGCAAGAAAGACGCGCTGCTCACCGGCCTGCTCCGCCGCTTCGCGTGGCCGGTGCTTGCCACGGGCGTCTTCGGCCTCTTCGCCCTGTTCTTCGCCTACGAGCAGTCGCCGTTCCTGGGCATGCGCTTCTGGTTCCTGCTGACCTTCATCTACTTCTTCGTCCGCCTCGGCTTCATCGCCGCCTACATGGTGCGCGAATACCCGCAGGAACGCTCCGAGATCGCCGAACGCGAGCGGATCACGCAATACCTGCCGCACAAGAAGTAACGCCGCCTGCATGCCGCGCGCCAACGCCCGCGAAGCCGCCAAACCGATGCGTGCCAAGGACGCCCTTGGCATCGCCGGCGAGCTGATTGCCGAGCGCCACCTGGCCGCTGCCGGCCTCCGCATCCTGGGCCGCCGCGTGCGCACTGCAGCCGGGGAAATCGACCTCATCGCCTTGGACGGGCGGGAGGTCGTTTTCATTGAAGTGAAGACGCGGTCCAGCGCGGCGTTCGGTGCGCCGGAAGAGGCCGTGACGCGGGACAAGCGGGCGCGGCTGCGGCGGAGCGCCCAGGCATGGCTGCGCTCCGTGGGGAGGGCGGAGGTGGCGTACAGGATAGACGTGGTGGGGGTGGTGTGCCCTTGGGGAGGGGAGGCGCGGGTGACGCATATCAAGGATGCGGTCGAAGAGGATTGACAATCGCCGGTTTTTCCGCTTCACTGACTCCATCGTTCTTCATCGCGTGCCCCAAGCGCGCATCCGAAAAAGGAGGCCGTCATGGCCGATCCGCATATCGTCAGGCACGTCGTGTTCTACGTCTTGTACGCGCTCATCGGTCTCGGCGTCACCATCGTCTTCTGGATGCTGAAGCGACACTGGGCGAACATGGAACGTGGCCGCGCCGACATCATCGCGCAGATACGGGCGCGGGTGGAGGCGGGTAAGAACGCGCCACGTCGGTAAGTACGTCGTCGACCGCAACGCAAAAGGAGTCAGGCATGTCCCACCAGTTTTCCATCGGCACCATCATCCTCTGTGCGCTGGCGATCGTCGTCATCGTCGTGTTGCGCGCCGTTACCACCGGCGCCAGCAAGACCTGGCCGCCCGTGCGCGATTTCCTGCGCACGTTGCGCCGCGTCATCACCGATCCGCGGTTCCGCCTGGCGCGTCGACGCGCGGAAGAGTACTACTTGTGCACCAAGTACAACCTCAACACGCGCTTCCATCTCAGCCTCTTCCGTGGGGCACCGGATGACGGTCCCAAAAAAGCCGCGGCACGCAAAGACGCGGTGGACGGACTAGAGCAGTCGCAAGCCGCCTTGGCGCACATCGTCACGACCCTTGAGCCGGAGGACATGGAGGCCGTCCAGCAGTACATGGACCCCTCGCTTTCCGCCGACACGGCGACGTTCCGCGCGTTTTTCGCCGAGGAGCGAAGCCTGCTCTCGCATCATCCCGAAAAAGCCGTAGATCACGTAGATCGCTTCGTCGCGATGCTCGCCGCCCGCCCCGACCCCGCGTCCAAGCGGCCGGACCCGCCACGCAAGGACGACGACTTGCTAAACCCCGGATTCTAGGCTATAGTCACTCACGGTAACGACTGATTCTGAATAGAATCAGTCGTTTTTCTATCCCTTACTTATTTTCGGACAATTTAAGCTCGCATGGCGCACAACGCCACAGCCCAACTCCATATGTCCAGCCCCATCGCCCAAGCCATCCGCCAGATCTCCGAAGAGAAGGGGATCGCCGTCGAGTCCGTCGTCGAGACCATCGAAGCGGCCCTCGCCGCCGCGTACCGCAAGGACTTCGGTCAGCCAAACGAGAACCACAAGGTCACCTTCGACATGGAGACCGGCGGTTTCGAGGTGTTCGACGTGAAGACCGTCGTTGAAGACATGGAACTCCCGCCGGAGCTTACGCCGGAAGAACGCGCTGAGCGCGCCGCCAACCCGCCGGCTCCCAAGGAGCAGGTCATCGGCGAGGACGGTCTGCCGGTGGAGGAAAAGAAGTTCAACCCCAAGACCGAGATCATGGTCACCGCCGCGCGCGAACTGAAGGGCCACAAGAAGGCCGACATCGGCGAGGAGATCGTCACCAAGCTGGAGGTCCCGGCCGCCTTCGGACGCATGGCTGCGCAGACCGCCAAGCAGGTCATCATCCAGAAGATCCGCGAGGCTGAGCGCGACGTCATTTTCAGCGAGTTTCAGGGCCGCGTGGGCGATATCGTGAACGGTTCGGTGCACCGGTTCGAGCGCGGCGACATTATCGTCGAACTTGGCCGGGCCGAGGCGGTCCTGCCGAAATCCGAGCGCATTCCGCACGAGGAGTACCACCAGGGCGAACAGGTCCAGGGGTATGTGCTCGAGGTGCGCAAGAGCGCGAAGGGCCCGTCGATCGTGCTGTCCAGGACGAACGAGGGGTTCATCCGCGGGTTGTTTGCGCTGGAGGTGCCGGAGATCGCCGAGGG
>JBEEJS010000066.1:0-5466 GCA_041169025.1 Candidatus Parcubacteria bacterium | reverse complement strand
GAAGCCGCTGCCGAGCAGCGGATGCTTCATGGCTTCCGCGGTGAGCTTGGGAAGGAGTTCCCAACGCGAGTTCGCAGCATCATCTTCGAGCGACGTGGCGCGGGAGCCTAGCAGGTTGAAGAACGAGAGTTCGCCGGTCTTGCGCGGGAACGGGAAGACGTAGACGAGGGCGATGACCGCCACGGCCGCCACGGCCGTTCCGGCGGCGATCGCAACGCTGCGCCACCAGACCTTCGCGGGCGCTTTCCACCAAAGCAACAGCGCGCCGTACGCCAGCCCCGCCACCGCGCCACCGAACCAAAACGAGCGCGAGAGGGAAAGCACCATGCTCCCCATGGCGAACGCCACGACGGCGACGGCCCAACGTCCGCGCTTCCAACCCGCGTACGCCGCATACAGCGCGCCGGCCAGGATGAACGCCAGCGCCCAGATCTGCGACTGGAAGAAGATGCGGTAGAAATCGGCGGTCTGGATGGTGATCTCCCCGGTGCGGGTGTCGCGGACCCAGAGGTAGAACTGCCAGCCGATGTCGAAAAGGCGGTGGGAGAAGAAGTACAGGACGGTGAGCGCCTTCACGAACGAGACGGCGATGCCGGCCATGAGGGCGCCGAGGGCGGAAGATAAAAGCGTCCCCGAAGAGGCAGGTACCTTTGACGCGCGTGCGCCGGCGAAGAACGCCGGGAGGAGCGCGAAGTAGGCGTAGGCGTTGGCGTCGAAGAAGACGTCGGAGAACGGATTGCCGCGCATGACGCCGCGGGCCGCCGCGTACAAAATCGCCGCGCAGAGCGCGATGTACGGCCAGAGCAGTCCGCGCGAGCGCATGTCGCCCCACCAGGCCCAGGCTTCTTTGCGCGCCACGCCACCGCGGAGCAGGCCGATGGCCGTGCGCGCCACCCACGTACCGAACACCGCCAGGAAGATGCCGATGCGGAGCGAGACGATCGTCCCGCCTGCGTCATACGCCAGCAGCGCGCCGCCCTGCGAACCGGTGAACAGTTCCGCGAGCGCGATGAGGACGCCGAAGTCCGGGCGCCACCAGGCCAGCGCAGCCACGGCGAGCACGACCACCAAGAAGATGGGCGCGCCTGCGGGCGGCCAGAAGTAGCCGATCATGGAGAGCAGCTCGAGCGCGACGTAGCCGAGCACGCCGCAGATGACGGCGCGGCGGACGATGGCCCCGTCCAGGGTGACGCCGGATGCGACGTTATTTGATGGTTGCGACATAGCGTTTGTTCTTCATTGGAGCAGCGATGTACGCCAAGAGCATCGAAAGCGGATGCAGCGCGAGGAGCGCCAGGTACGGGAGCATGCCGTGGTGCTTGCGCATGTACTGCCGCATGCTCTTGTTGAGCATCCGTTGCCGCGCCGGACCGAAGACCTGACCGAACGATGCTCCCCCGCCGTGCGTCACGCGCGCCGACGCCGTATACCAGACCGGCAGTCCCGAATCATGCGCCCGCTTGCACCAATCCACTTCCTCGTACCAGATGAAGAAGCGCTCGTCGAGGAGGCCGATCTTCTCCATGGCGGAGCGGCGGATCATGAAAGCGGCTCCTTTCACCTGGTCGACCGCGGCATCCCGCGCGTAATCGAAGTCGCGGGCGAAGTAGCGTTTGAGCGACGGAAGCCACGGCGCGACGTTGTGCAGCTTGAGCATGACGAGCGCTTGGTCCAGCAGGCGCGGGAATCGCGCGACGGACTCCTGCGTGCTGCCATCCTCGTTCTGCAGGCGCGGTCCCAGGATGGCGACGTCCGGATGCGCGCGCATCCACGACACCATCTTGGAAACGGCATCCTCACGCAGTTCGCAATCCGGGTTGAGGAGCAGGACGAACTCGCCACGGCTCTGCGCGATGGCCGCGTTGCAACCGGCGGCGAACCCGAGGTTGCGATTGCTGGCGATGAGCGTCGCTTCGGGGAAGGCGGTGCTCACCATCTCCACGCTGCCGTCGCGAGAATCGTTGTCGGTCACGATCACCTCGAACGACATGCCTTTCGTCTGGGAGTACACCGAACGCAGGCACCGTTCCAGGAGACTGCGGACCTTCCAGCTGACGATGATGACGGAGACGTCCATGTGCATTCAGATTAGTTCGCCGGAAGCGGGCCGCGGGTCCTGCCGACCCTCATCCCCACTCGAAAATTTTGCCGTGCAAAATTCTTCGAGCGGGGGCCCCTAGGGTCGTCACCCGCGGGGCGCTTCGAGGGCGTGCTTCTTGACCATGATCTCCCTGGCGGCGTGGAATTTCTCGACATTCGTCATGCGAATCCCGAACTTCTTCCAAGGAACTTTGTAAAACCACCCAGGCACCCAGAGCGAGATGCCGCCTTTGTGCGGCAGGCAGGTGAACAGGAATTCCGGGATCCACACGCCGGTGCGTCCCTGTTCGAGCATGGTGAGCCAGAGGTCCCAATCCTGGAGGCGGCGGATGGCTTCATCGAAACCGGGGAAGTGCTCGCGGCGGATGAGCGACGTCGTGTGGATGAAGTTGAGCTGTTTCAGGCGCGCGGCATCGAACGCCCACAGCGGAAAACGCTTCCAACCGAACTTGAACGACGAATACGCGTACGACGCCTCGGGGTGCGTTTCGAGCGCGGCGAGCATCTTCTCAAGCATGTCGGGACGCATGATGACGTCCGCGTCGCAGAAGATGACGAAACGGCCACGCGCTTCCTTGAAGCCGCGGTTGCGTGCGTGGTTGCCGCCCTTGTTCTCCTGCTTGATGTAGGTGAGCGCCTTCAGGTACGGCTTCACCGCGCCGTCCGTGTCGTCCGTGGAGCCGTCGTTGACCACGATGATCTCGTAGTCGGTGAAGGTCTGCGCGAAAACGCTCTCCAAGCAGAGCGGGAGTTCCGTGGCGTGCTGATACGACGGGATGACGATGGAAATCGTCGGGGCTTTGGCGGGAGCTGCGGATTCGGACATATGCGCGGATCAACCGTGATACCGGGAAAGGAAATCGACGAGCGGGGCGAAAAGCGCGACGGGGTCGAAATCGCGCTTCACTCGAGCGCGGCCCTGGATGCCGAGGCGCGCCGCATACGACGGGTCATCCATGATCTTTCGCAGGGCATCGGCGAGCGCGGGCGCGTCGGCGGGCGGCACCAGGATGCCGGTCTCCCCGTCCTTCACCGCTTCCGGGATGCCACCGGCGCGCGTGCCCACGGACGGCTTGCCCATGAGCGCCGCATCGAGGTACACAATGCCGAAGCCTTCCACGTCCGCGCCGATGGTGCGCGGCGCGAGCACGAAGCAATCTGCCGCGGCGTGGATGGCGGCGAGCTCGGAGAACGGCACGCTGCCGAGGAAGCGCACGTCCTCAAGCACGTCTTCCTTGTATGCCAGTTCCTCAAGGCGCTTGCGGTCCGGACCGTCGCCGACGATGACCAGTTGCGGCGCCTTGCCGTGCTTCTTGAGGATGCCGACCGCGGCGATGAGCGTGTCGAACCCTTTGCGCTCCACCAGGCGACCGACGGACAGCGCCAGGAATCCCTTGTGCAGTCCGAGATCCTCCCGCGTCCGCGCGTCCCTCATGAGCGTGAAGTCCCCCGCTCCGAGCGCGAAGGTGGGCGCGGGGTTCACGACCATAAGTTTCCGCTTGGTGGCGCCGGCGGATTCGGCGAGCCTGGCGGTGTATTCGCTGTTCGCCACCACGAGGTCCGCTTCGGCCAGCGCTGCGTGCGCGGCCTTCAGTTTGCGGCCGCCCGCTTCGAGCGCGAGCGCCACGTCCATGCCATGCACGATCACCACGTACGGGAGCTTGCAGAGGCGCTTCAGGATGCGTGCCACGGTGCCCATGGGCAGGAGATGACTCACGACCAGCACGGACGGCTTTTCGCGGGTGACGACGGCGGCCGTCGAGATGAGCGCGGCGATCCAGCGCGGGCGCAACCAGCGCGAAAGCAGCGGACGGCGGAAGATGGGCATGTCCTCCGCGGCATCGTGCGAGCGGGCATGCTCGCTCTCCGGCGCGAGCACTTGCACGCTGCCGACCGGAAGCATGTGCGCCAGCGACGCCAGATACGTGGCGATGCCGCCGTGCTGCGGCGGATACTCCAGGGTGGCGATGAGGACGGGGCCTTTTTGTCGCGCGGCGTTCTGCGTCTGCATATATGCGGGCGGCGTTACGCCATGATGTCAGAGATCTTCTTCCCGCCGCGGCGGAGCGCAAAATCCGCGAGCATCTTCAGCTCATCCCCGCGCATCCCGCCGATGCCGACGAGTACCGCCAGGTATACCACGGCGGCCACCGGAATGAGCACCAGGAGCGGCAGGTACGGCTCAAGCAGGAAGACGCTCGTGCCCATGAAGGAACCGGCAAACATGATCTGTACCGCGCTCCGCAGCAGCGAGCCGGCGTGATACTGCGCCAACCCGCGAGCCGCGTACACCGCGCCGAAGAACAGCACCACGTTGCAGAGCAGCGCCGCCCAGGCCGCGCCGAGCGCGCCGAAGCGCGGGATGAGGAAGACGTTCAGGAGCGCGTTGGCGCCCATGGTGACGCCGAGCATCACGGTGTTCCTCCCCTGCCGGTCGCAGGCGTTGAGGAGCGATCCCACGGGCCAGTAGATGAAGGCGAACACCAAGGAGAAGATGAGCACTTGCAGCGGCGCCACCGCGCCTTCGAACTTGGCGCCGTAGATGGTGCGCACGAGCGGCGTGGCGAGCACGGCGATGCCGAAGCAGAGCGGCACCACGGCCACGAGCAGGTACCGGATGGAGGAGACGAAGAGGATGCCCAGCTTCTCGCGGTTAGTGACGTGGTACTCCGCCATGGCCGGGTACACTGCGGCCGCGAAGGACATGGGCAGGAATTGGAAGGCGAAGGTGAGTTTGTTGGCCACGCCGTACGCGCCCACCACGGCGCTGCTGGCGAGGCGGGAGAGCATGACGGTGTCGAGGTACGAGTACACGCGCGTGAAGATGCCGGCGAGCGCGAACGGCGCGGAGATGAGCGCGAGGTATTTCAGCGTCTCCGCCTGGAACAGCACGCGGATCTTCACCGGGAACTTGCGGGTGAGCGCGTACGAGGACCAGAGCACGTTCCAGGTGCTGCCCATGACGAGCGCGACGATCAGGAACGGCAGGGGGAGATGCAGCGCGAAAATGAAGATGCCGCCGCTCACGATAGTGACGAACTGGCCGGTGACGACGCCCACGGCCTCGTAGCGCAGATCCTGGAAGCCGCGGATGACGGCGTAGAAGACGAGGTGGATGGAATCCAGCACCATGACCGCGGTGGCGATGGCGATCATCTCCAGGGTGATGGCGTCGTACTTGAGGACGCGCGCGGCGATGGTGACCGCCAGCGCCGCAGCCGCAGCCAAGACGACCTTCGCGCCGAGCACGTTGCCAAGCAGGTTCGTGGCGGACTCCTTCTTCTTGGCCGTCTCGCGCACCAGGACGTTGGCCAGGCCGAGGTCCACGAACACGCTGAAGATGGTGGTCAGGGCGGTGGCGGTGAC
>JBEEJS010000065.1:0-7003 GCA_041169025.1 Candidatus Parcubacteria bacterium | reverse complement strand
CCATCACCCCATTTTTTCTTATCTCGTTCGTAACGCCCTCCGGATCACCGCCAGCCCCTTCGCGTTGATGAACGTCCCGGGCATGGCATCAGGCGACACCCAACCGCTCTCGGAGAATTTCTCCGGTTCCATGATGGCCGGTTCCTGGTCGGTGGTACCAACGAACAGGAAGACGCGGTCGCCTTCCTTGGATCCGGGAATCTCCCCCAGGAACGCCTCGATGCAGACATCGGTGACGCCGGTTTCCTCGCGCACTTCGCGCCGCAGGGTTTGCTCCAGCGTCTCACCCGCGTCGCAACGGCCGCCGGGTATCGTCCAAACGGAGACGGTCTTCCATTTGTCCGGCGTGTAATTCCGCAGCATGGAAAAGAACGTCTTCCCCCTGACCAGGAACACGGTCGGACAACACGTTGCATCACCGATTGTCGCAAGCGTCTCCAGCATATCGCTTCGCATCATGTCATTTCCTCCCGCGCGATCTTCGTAAGCAACGCCTCCGGCTCCAGCCGCACCCGGAACCCGTCCGCCAGCCGCGCGTCATACGTGGTGTGATGTGCCTTGGCGCTGAGCTTCAGCTCCGTGCCGATGCCGGCCACGATGAGCGCGAGCTCCTCGATGCCGCCCGTGCGCGGGTAGATTTCCACGTGATCAAAGCGACTCGTCTGCGAACCGTCCGGTTTCTGATCCGACAGTTCCAGCACGCGGATGAACCCGAGCGCGGTCCCGAGCGGCAGGTTGAACCGGATGACGGCGATGCGACGCCCGGAAATCCAGGCCTGATGCATGAACCGCGAATCCGGTTCGAACATGGCCCGCAAGCGCTCGTACTCCTCGTGCGAGGAGCAGTGGTAGCAGAGGTGATCCGCCACCGCGTGTTTCACGAGCGGCGCGGCCCAAGCGTCGAACGCACGGAGGTGCGGCCAGGCGGGGGCAAAGAACTTTAGGGTGGGGGAGGGCATGCGTATTCCTTCCGCGTGCGCACGATGCGCAGGCGGAAGCAGGATGCCACGGGAATCGCGGACGGTCAAAGGCGGCACGACACGAACGGGCGCAAACGAAAGGCCGCCCCGAGAGCAGGGCGGCCGTGTCATGTCAGTTCAGATCGAGCGGGTTCGTTGAGGGAACGCTGCCCGGCTGCTCCGCGCTCGGAGGGATGAACATCCCCTGGGCCTTGAGCAGCGTGGCGTACGCGCCGTTCTTCTTCACCAGCTCGGCGTGCCGGCCGGACTCCGCGATCCGCCCGTCCTTCAGGACCAGGATGAGATCGGCGTCCTGCACGGTCCGCAACCGGTGCGCGATGACGAACGTCGTCCGCCCTTTCATGAGCGTCTCCAGCGCGTGCTGGATGCGACCTTCGGTCACCGAATCCAGGTGCGCCGTGGGCTCGTCCAGGACGAGGATGCGCGGGTCGCGCAGGAAGGCGCGGGCCAGTGCCACGCGCTGCCGTTCGCCGCCGGAAAGCTTGAGGCCGCGTTCACCGACCTTGGTCTCCCATTTCTCGGGGAGGCCGTCGATGAACTCCTCCAGATCCGCCTGGCGCGCCGCCAGCCGCATCTCCTCGTCCGTCGCGTCAGGCCGGCCGTACCGGATGTTGTACCCGATGGTCTCGTGGAAGAGCGTCAAATCTTGAGGAACGAGCGCCATCTGGCGGCGGAGCGCGCGCAGGTTGATCTCGCGCGCCGGGATGCCGTCATACGTGATCTCCCCCGATTGCGGCAGGTAGTACCGGCCGAGCAGGTCCACCATGGTGGTCTTACCCTCCCCGGATTCGCCGACGATGGCCACGCGTTGACCGGCCTGCACGGAGAACGAGACGTCCTCCAGCGCCGGCTTGTCCTCGCTGTAGCGGAAGCGGACGCCCTGCAGTTCCACCGAGCCGGAGATCTCGCGATCGGCACCGGACGAATAATCCTCGTCCTGCACCTCCAGGAGTTCCTTCACGGCTTTCATGTTGGCGGAGAGTCGGATGTAGGTCCGCACGTTCCATTGGAAGTAGCGGAGATAGCCGAACACGGCGAAGGAATAGGCGATGACCACCGTGCCTTGCCCGAGGGTCATCTGACCGAGACGCACCGAGAGGAGCGAGAACGTCACCGCCAGTACGGTGCCGGCGCGGATGATGATCGCCTGCATGTCGCGCACGTAGCGGTCGTTGTCGAAATCACGCACGATGAGCGGCGCGGCTTCGGTGGCGTACGCCTCCACGCGGTCATAGACGTGCGCCTCGTTGGCGGTGGACTTGACCACCAGTACGTTGCGGATGGCGTCCCAAGCGGCGCTCGAGGCCTTGCGGCGCGCCTTCATCCAGGCTTCCTGGTATTCCAGCGTGCGCGGGGATTGCTTGCCGGTGAACCAAGTGAACGCCCCCATCGCCACGGCCAGGCAGGCGGCGATGCGCCAATCCAGCAGCGTGACGTAGCCGAGGATGGCGACCATGGCGATGACCGACGGCATCAGATCGAACACGATCCCGTTGATCATCTGCTCCAGCGTCCAGCGCATCTCGCCGATGGCATCGGAACTTTCCTGGTTCTTCTTGCCGTAGTGGAAGGAGAGCGGCTTCTTCACCAGCGATACCGCCACGCGGCGGGTGTACGTGTCGCCGATCTCGTTCGCCAGAAGGCCGCCTTTGCGGGCGATGTACGACCTGATGAGATCGCCGCCGGTGCCGAGGACCAGCCAACCGGCCAGCCATCCGATCAGCACGACGAGCGTTCCGCGGTGGTTCGCGACGTCGAACCCGCGACCCATGGCCACCGGTGCCAGGGTATCGAATACGGCCGCCAGCAAGGCGAACAGCGACGCGACGAACACCGTCCGCTTGAACGGCCGCAGTTCGCGCACGAGAAGGTCGAGCACGTCTCGCATAGGGGTTTCTCCTTTAGGTGAATGAGGGACCCGAATGAGTCAAAGAGCAATACATTATGGCCTGACAAGGGACCGCTGTCAAGCGTTCCCCGAAGACTTGTCTTCCGAAGGCGGTCGCCTCGCGCAGCAGGATGCAAAACGAGCCCCCAAAGCAGGGGCTCGTCGAAGGTCGGTCGCGGTGCGTCTCAACCGTGCGTCGGCGTCGTGGTGTCCGCCGCGGCGAGCTCACTGTCAGGCTCTTCCAGTACGGAGTAACGACGCCAGAGCGTGGCATCCTCCTTGAGCGCCAAGGCAGTCGCCGCCTCGTCGCACCATGAAACCAAGGCGACGGAAGCGAAGAACGCGATGGCGCCGATCCAGAGGCTGGCGACGACTCCGTAATGAAAGGCTCGTTCGAACGACGCCGTCCCCGGCTTCGTAGCGAGAGCCACCGCGATAAGAGTCGCGAACGTAGGAATGGATGCGAAGAACACGCCGTTCGCGACCCGTTTCAGCTGGCCGAGCAGTGTCACTCTACGGCGCAATGCATCGAGTTGTCGTTCCTTTGCCAGATGAAGAGCCGACCGGAGCTGGCCCAGGGTCAAGTGCGACGATATCGCCGAATGTTTGGAACTCATCGTATCCTCCTCGTATGCATGCCAATCGCATGACCCCCATGTCCATGAATGGTCACGGAAAGGCACCGGTACTCTGCCTTAAGAACCGGCTTTTGTCAAGGATTATTGTCGCATTGTCACTCCGGCAGGGAAGTGCCATAATAAGCCTGGTTGAACCGACCATTTTTTGCTGTTATCCCCGCATATACCCACGCCTATGCTCGACATCAAATTCATCCGGGAGAACGCGGACATCGTGAAGAAAGCCTGCAAGGACAAGAACGTCACCGCCGACGTCGACGAACTTCTGAAGGCGGATGAAGAACGCCGCGGCCTCCAGACCAAACTGGAGGAACTCAACCGCGCCCGCAACGAGGCGGCCAAGGCCAAGGACATCGAGAAGGGCAAGGCGCTGAAGGGGGAGTCCGCCGCGCTGGAAGCCGCGCTCGCGGCCTGCGACGGGATCATCGCGCCGCTCATGATGAAGATCCCCAACGTCCCATCATCCGACACGCCGGTGGGTCCGGACGAATCCGGCAACGTGGTGATCCGCATGGTGGGAACGCCGCCGACGTTTGATTTCAAGATCCGCGATCACGTGGAGCTCGGCGAGCTGCACGGCATCATCGACAACGAGATGGGTTCCAAGGTGGCGGGCGCGCGCTTCACCTATTTGAAAGGCGATCTTGTGCTCCTGCAACAGGCGATCATTTCCTATGTGACTTCCATTCTCACTGATCGCGGCGCGCTGGAAGCCATCATTTCCGAAGCCGGACTGGAGGGCGTCCCGGCCACGCCGTTCGTGCCGGTCGTCCCGCCGCTGATGATCAAGCCGGACGTATATCAGCGCATGGCGCGCCTCGAGCCGCGCGAAGAGCGGTATCACATCCCGTCCGACGACGTGTATCTCATCGGCAGTGCCGAGCACACGCTGGGCCCCATTCACATGGAGCAGACGCTCAAGGAGAATGACATGCCGCTGCGGTATTTCGCAGCGACGCCGGCATTCCGCCGCGAGGCTGGATCGTACGGCAAGGACACCAAGGGAATTTTACGCATGCACCAGTTCGACAAGATCGAGATGGAATCGTTCTCGCTGCCGGAGCAGTCGCTGTCCGAACAGGATCTTTTCGTCGCGCTCCAGGAGCACTTCCTGCGCTCGTTCAAGATCCCGTACCAGGTGGTGCAGGTCTGCACCGGCGACATGGGCGGCCCCGACGCGCGCCAGATCGACATCGAGAGCTGGATGCCGGGCCAGATGAAGTACCGCGAGACCCACACCTCGGATCTCATGACCGACTACCAGACCCGCCGCCTGGGCACGCGCGTGCGGCTCAACGCGGGAGGCAACGTCTTCGCGCACACCAACGACGCCACCGCCATCGCGCTCGGCCGCCTGCTCATCGCTTTGATGGAGAACCACCAGCGTGCCGACGGGTCCATCGCGATCCCGGAGGTGCTGTGGCCGTTCATGCTGGGGCGGACGGTGATCGGGGCCCCGAAATCAACTGAGGCAGCGGCGTAATCGCCGCGCCGCGCACCAAGCGCCCACAGTCACCCCTTTCCACCTTTCTCCCTTTCACCCTCCGTCGAGTATGCCCTCCCGCCCCTACAAAACCTGGGTCGAAACCTCCGCCCGCGCCTTGCGAGCGAACGTTTCGGCTCTCCGCGGGGCGGCGGCGATGGGCATATCCGCGGGCGTCAAACAGCCGCTGCTGATGGCGGTGGTGAAAGCCAACGCGTACGGGCACGGTCTCACCGAGACGGTGCGTGCCTTTTCCGGTGCGCCAGCGGGGCAGCAGCCCGATTGGTTCGGCGTGGATTCCCTGCGCGAAGCGGAGGAGGTCCGCCGCGCAGGTTCCAAGAAGCCCGTGCTCATCATGGGCTACGTCCCCATGGCGGATGTATCGCGCGCGGTGAAGGCGGGGTTCTCGCTCACCGTCTATGACGTGGAGCACGTGGAAGCCGCCGCACGCGCCGGGACCAAAGCGAAACCCGCCAAACTCCATTTGAAACTCGAGACCGGCACCTCGCGCCAAGGCGTGATGGACGCGCACCTGCCGGAGTTCGCGGCGCTCCTGAAGGTGGCCGCCAAATCCGGCAAAGCCGTCTTCGAAGGCCTTTCCACGCACTACGCCAACATCGAGGACACCACCGATCCCATTTACGCCATGTCCCAATTGGCCCGCTTCGAGGACGCCCGGGCGCTGCTCGCGGGGCACGGCGCCGTACCGCTGATCTCCCACACCGCCGCCAGCGCCGCGGCCATCCTGTACGCGCAAACGCATTTCACCATGGTCCGCTCCGGCATCGCCTTCTATGGCATGTGGCCGTCCAAGGAGACGCGTGTCTCGGCGCAGGCCCATGGGCGCGGGCTCACGCTTACGCCGGCGCTCACCTGGAAGAGCATCGTGGCGCAGGTGAAGGACATTGAGGCCGGCACGCCCGTGAGCTACGGGCTCACCGAGCGCGTCACGCGGAAGTCCCGAGTGGCGGTCATCCCCACCGGCTACTGGGACGGCTACGACCGCGGCTGGTCGTCCATCGGCCGCGTGCTCATCCGCGGCAAGAGGGCCAAGGTCCTGGGCCGCGTCTGCATGAACATGTTCGTGGTGGACGTGACCGACATCCCAGGCGTGCAACCGGAAGACGAGGTGGTCCTGCTCGGTTCGCAGGGAGATGACACGGTGACGGCGGAGGAACTGGGCGCGGCGATAGGCACCATCAACTACGAAGTGGTCACGCGGATCAACCCGACGCTGCCACGGGTGCTCATCAAGTGAACAACGGCGTTGCTTATCCGTGCGGCCGCTATGAACAGGGGAATAAGGCTCTTGAACAATAGCATTGTTCAACCAGCCGCCTTAAAACGCCGCCAGCCAACCGGCCCCAGACCCTTTCTCCCTTTCCACCTTTCGACCTCCCCCATATGCGCAAACCCCGCATCGCCATCATCTACGGCGGCCAGAGCGGCGAGCACGAAGTCTCGCTCCTTTCGGCGCGCTCGGTGATGGCGGCGCTGGACCGTTCCAAGTACGACCTGCTGCCGGTGAAGATCGGCAAGGACGGGCGTTGGGCGGTGAGCGGGGAACTCCTGCCTGCCGCCGAGCGTCGCGCTCTCGGCATCGGAGGCCGCCGCACGCTCGCTCCCGGCGCCGCCAAAGGTGCGCTGTCCACCGAGGACGGCCGCCCCGCGGAGACCATCGATCTGGCGATCCCCGTCATCCACGGCACCGGGGGAGAGGACGGCTGCTTGCAGGGGCTCCTGGAGCTGGCAGGCATCCCGTACGCCGGCAGCGGCGTACTGGGAAGCGCGGTCGGCATGGACAAGATCGCGCAGAAGATGATCTTCGAGCGCGAAGGGTTCAAGGTTTCGCCGTACGCGCATTTCTCGGCCGCGCAATGGGCGCTGGACAGGGACGGCGTGCTGGCGCGCGTGACGCGTGACCTGCCTGATTTCCCGCTCTTCATAAAACCCGCCAACTCCGGATCGTCCGTGGGCATCTCGAAAGCGCATGACCACGCCGAACTGGAAGCCG
>JBEEJS010000064.1:0-16792 GCA_041169025.1 Candidatus Parcubacteria bacterium | reverse complement strand
GGACTTCTCCGTGAACACCGGCGTCATGAGGATGCGGTAGGCGTTGCCACCCATCTCCTTGGCGAGGGCGCCGCGGACCGGAGCCTTCTCCTCGGACTTCTTGCTGGCTTTCTTGGCGGACTTCTTCGTCTCCTGCTCATCAGCGGCGGCGACCACCGGCTTGGCGGCGGAAGCGCTTTCGATGGTCGGGGCGAACTCGTCCTTCTTTTTGCTGAAGATTCCCATAGTGGTGCGGATTACGCCTTCTTGGCGCCGTACGTCGCCTCGAACTTGGCGGCGGCGTCAGGAGTCATGACCAGGTATTCGGCGCGGATGACGTCCACCAGGCTGATGTTGCCGGCACCGAAGAGGCGCACGGTCTTCAGGTTGCGGACGCTGCGAGCGTAGGCCTCGTCCCTCACGGCATTCACGAGCGCGAGGCGGCCCTTGATAGGGAGCTTGGCGAGCGCGGACACGGTGGCCTTGGTCTTGCCTTCCTTGTTGGAGAGAGACTCGACCAGGATGAGCTTGTCGTTCGCGACCTTGTCGGAGAGCGCCATGGTGAAGGCGAGCTTCTTGGTCTTGGCGTTGATCTTCTTGGTGTAATCGCGCTCGGAGCGGGGACCGAAGGCCACGCCACCACCGACCCAGTGCGGGTTACGGGTGGAACCCTGGCGGGCGCGACCGGTACCCTTCTGCTTCCACGGCTTCTTACCACCGCCACGCACTTCACCCTTCGTCTTGGTGTGGGCGAGCGACTGGCGGGCGTTCGCCTGCAGGCCGACCATGACCTCATGGACCAGCGTCGGCTTCACGACCACGCCGAACACGGACGGGTCGAGCGTCTTCTCACCGGAAACCTTGCCTTCGATGTCGTACAGTTTTACTTTCGGCATATGCGTAGGCTAGTTCCAGGACAGCTTCTCGGTGTGACCACCGATGAGCGTGATCTCCGCGCCGCGCGCGCCCGGGACCGCGCCCTTGATGGCGATGATTCCCTTGGCCGCGTCCACTTCGACGATTTCGAGGTTCTTGACCGTGACGACATCGGTGCCCATGCGGCCGCCCATGCGCATGCCCTTGAACACCTTCTGGATGCCACCGGCTCCGATGGAACCAGGCATGCGAAGGTTGTCCTTGTGGCCGTGCGAAGCGGGACCGCCGCGGAATCCATGGCGCTTCACGACGCCCTGGAAACCCTTACCCTTGGAAACGCCCTGCGCCTCCACGAAATCGCCCGTGGCGAAGGTGGAAGCGTCGATCACGTCGCCCACCGCCTGGGTGGCCGGCGCGTCGAGGCGGAATTCCTTGAGGACGACGAACGCCTTCTCCAGGCCCTTCGTGTGCCCCAGCTCGGGCTTGTTCGGATTCTTCTTGGTCTCGAATCCGATCTGCACCGCGTCGTAACCGTCCTTCTCCTTGGTCTTGATCTGCGTGATCACGCAGGGACCAGCTTCGAGCAGCGTGACCGGCACGACGGTGCCGTTCGGCTTGAAGCGCTGACTCATCTCGATCTTCTTCGCGAGGATGAATTTCATACGTCTCTCAGTGGATCCTTTTCGGATCGTGAGTAGTGGATTTATACGGCTGTCTTCCGTTTTCGGCGCTGCGCCAGCAACGCGGTTAAACAAAAAGCCAGAAGTCCGTGCGCTTTTTCCCTTTCGGAAAAAAACATGCGGGCTTCCAGCCTCTCCTTTGCACTGGCCTCGGGAGTGATTTGCCTTGCTTGCTCTGCCCCATGGCAGCCAAGAGCGTCCTCTCCTTGATCTACGGTGCGTGTCCTCATCCTTCCGGGTTGCGGCGATGCGGGACTGAAGGCTTCAGTTGTCGGGTGTTCAGGTTCATTGGCGCGTACTGCGCCAGTCGTTCGATTGCTCCGCACCCGCTAATCGCGGCGTCCGCGGAGATCACGTCATGCCAGGAACCACGGAGGTTTTCAAGCCGCACTCGCAGCCGATCTTTCTCCATCTTCCGCCGCTGACGCATGGTCTTGTTTGGCCGATAATGTCGTGAGCGATGTCAGTCAGAAACGCAGGTGAGGCAGTTGTCAGTGAGGAATCCGCGGCCGCCGCCCGGTGCTCCCTCCCAAAAGGCTAAATGAGTATTCCCGTATAGGGCACTTCTGCGCTTTTGGGAGGGAGCACCGTGGCGTGCGGGCCGCGGAACTCACTTACATCTTGATCTCCACGTCCACGCCGGCGGGAAGATTGAGGTTCGTCAGAGCCTCGATCGTCTTCGGAGTGGGCTCGAAGATGTCGACGAGTCGCTTGTGCACGCGCATCTCGTACTGCTCGCGGGCGTCCTTGTGGACGAACGTCGAGCGGTTCACGGTGTACTTGGTGCGCTCCGTGGGGAGCGGCACCGGACCGCGGACCGTCGCGCCGGAGCGCTGAGCGGTCTCGATGATGGTCTTCGTGCTCTGGTCGATGATCTTGTGATCATACGCCCGGATGCGAATCCTGATGCGCGAGCGCATCTCTTCTTTGGCTTGCGGTTCAGTGGACATAAGGGCGTAAAGACCTTGGAAGATCGTTACTTGATGATCTTGGTCACCGCACCTGCGCCGACCGTCTTACCACCCTCGCGGATGGCGAAGCGCTGGTTCTCCTCGAGAGCGACAGGGGTGATGAGCGTGACGGTCACGTCGAGCGTGTCGCCCGGCATGGCCATCTCGGTACCTTCCGGCAAGGTCACTTCGCCGGTCACATCCGTCGTGCGGATGTAGAACTGGGGCTTGTATCCCTTGAAGAACGGCTTGTGGCGACCGCCTTCTTCCTTGGTAAGGCAGTAGATCTTGGCGGTGAATTCGGAGTGCGGCTTCACGGTGCCCGTCTTGGCGAGGACCATGCCGCGCTCGATCTCATCCTTCTTGGTGCCGCGGAGGAGGAGACCGGCGTTGTCGCCAGCGCGTCCTTCGTCCAGCTGCTTGTTGAACATTTCGATACCGGTGACGACCGTCTTACGGGTCTCGCCGAGGCCGACGATTTCAACTTCCTCGTTGATCTTGATCATACCGCGCTCGATGCGGCCGGTGACGACGGTGCCACGACCTTCGATGGAGAAGACGTCTTCCACCGGCATGAGGAACGGCTTGTCGGTCTCGCGGACCGGTTCCGGGATGAAGGTGTCGCAGGCGTCGATCAGGTCGAGCACCGGCTTGGCATCCTCACCGGACGGGTTGTTGAGCGCCTTGAGTGCCGAACCGCGGATGATGGGGGTGGTGGCACCAGGGAACTGGTACTTGGTGAGGAGCTCGCGGATTTCCTCTTCGACGAGGTCGATGAGTTCCTTGTCCTCCACCATGTCGCACTTGTTCAGGAAGACCACGATGGAAGGCACGCCGACCTGGCGGGCCAGGAGGATGTGCTCGCGGGTCTGCGGCATCGGGCCATCGGTGGCGGACACCACGAGAATCGCGCCGTCCATCTGGGCGGCACCCGTGATCATGTTCTTCACGTAGTCGGCGTGGCCAGGGCAGTCAACGTGCGCGTAGTGGCGCACCTTGGACTCGTACTCCGTGTGGGCGGTCGCGACGGTGATACCGCGAGCCTTGGATTCCGGAGCCTTGTCGAGGTCACCGATCGCCTTGTCCTGGGCGGCGTTACCAGCGGCCTTCATGACCGCAAGAATGGCGGCCGTAAGGGTCGTCTTACCGTGGTCAACGTGGCCAATGGTGCCGATGTTGACGTGAGGCTTATTACGCTCGAATTTCTTGGCTTCGGCCATAGCGTTTGGTGAGCCCGCGAACAGGTGCCCCCTTATTGGAAAGGGAAAGGACTGTCGGGTGCGTATATTAATCGCTTATCTGCGATAAAAACGTGAGTAGGCGGAGTATATACCAAACCGTATTGATTTGGCAAGACCCCCTGGTTACTCGATCGGCTCCAGGTAGAACCGCTCTTCGTCTTCGACACCCGAGTCCTCATTGGATGGATTGTCTAGGACTTCAGGGCGTACCGCTACCGAAGACAATTCTTCGCTACGCTTACGCTCCTGAGCGGTCTTCCAGTCTCCGATGTCGCGGTTGATTTTATCCAGGAGCTCCGCCTGTGTCAAGTCAACCTTCTTGGGTGCTTCCGGAGGTGCCGAGACCCCCAATTCCCTCCCCCGCTTGGTGAACGGATTGTCGCTGGGGGCAGCGGCTTTCGCTGCCGGTTGCAGCCCTTCCGCGGCCATCCTCTTCGGGCTTAGCGCTGGAGCCTTCACCTGCGCCTCAACTTGGGGCGCCACGCTCGCCGGTTGCGGGGCTGGCGTATAGGTCAGGGCGGGGCGATGGACGGCGCTTTGTGGTGCCAGGCGCTCCAGGACGGCGCGCATCGGCGCGGGGAAGGAGGGGGCAGATTCCTGATGCGCGCGGACCGGTTCTGGTTCCGGAGCCGGGGCTGGAGGCGCGACAGGTGCGACCGGCGCTGCTACGGGCGCGGCGGTCGCGACCGGAACCGGCTGTGGCAATGCGGGTGCGGCTGCGGGCATGACAGGCGCGTCGCTTGCCAGCCCAGCCTCCGCACCAGCCACCAACTGCTCATAATGCCCGAGGTCCATCAGCACCACCGCCTTGCCCGTGGCGGAATCCGCCAGGACGATGCGATCGCCCTGCTTCTGGACCAATGCGACGACACGATTGATGAGTTCAGGAGTCATATCGAGGCCATCTTAATGCTTTTGCCGGGGAAGTCAACGTGCCGCGCGAGCCCGCAAGAAGCCCGCAAAATCAAGCAAAAAAAAGAGCAGGTCGGGGGTTAGCCGACCTGCAAAGCAAGCGTTCAGTTATCCGTCATTCCGCGATGTTCCTGATCCCAGATGCGTCGTTCGCCTGGACGGAGTCCCGTGTCGGCAGCTGGAATTCCAGGCTATCGAGACGGATCAGGCTGGAGCGCAAGAACGAAATGAGCAGTCGTGGGAGGCCGAATGCTATCGCGCCGAACAGGACCGCCTCGCTGTCCGATTCGTTCATCTCGCCGGGCGAGCACGTGAGCACCGTTCGCATGCTCACCGCGCCGCTCTCCGTGACGTCCACGCGGTCCATGATGAGCAGTCCGTCATGCACTTGCGTGAAGGTCGCGCCGTCCCGGAGCAGGAAGTACGTTCCTGGTCCCGTGACGCGTGTCCCGTACGTGTACTCGCCACCATGCAGTTCGTCGCGGTAGAACAGGTCGAGCATGTTGCCCTTCATGTCCCACAGAGTGACTTCCGCTTCCTTCGGCACGAGACACGTTAATGTGATGTCTAACAATCCGTTCTCCTTGTTTGGGTCATGATCACCGTTCTCGATGATCGTGCGCTCACTATAGCACATTTTTGCCATTTTGTCAAGCATTTTTGACTGATAATTTCGCTGTGTTGATACGAAAAATCGGGTCAGCCTGCTGGCGGACCCGATCATCGAAGTTCCACTTATTATGCGTGCGCCTCGGCGCACACAGGGCTCTTGCGCTCGCGCGTCTTGCGCGCCGCAAAGGTGCACATCAGCTTGGTCACGTCATCGGGAAGCCACGACAGGCTGGCACGCATGGACTGGATCTCTTCCATGGAAAGCCCTTTCCCCGTGGAAACGACCTCCGGGTCGATCTCTTGCACATCGCCGTAGAGGTGCAGGGTTTGCACGCACATGACATCGTCGGTGCTCGTGACGAGCCAGTACGGACCGTCAGGAACCTCTTCGGAGTAGTAGTGCTGGAACTCGCTTCGTGCGAAATCCTGCATGCCCATCATAAGACCCACGCGTCCGTTCACGCCGATCAGTTGCATGAACGAAGCATCACTCACTTCCACACTCATGTTGAATCTGCTGGCCACACGACCTCCTTGTGGTCGATTGCATCGCTTTTTAAGGCGAATATACGCAGTATGCCAGGAAAAGAGCATTTTGTCAATAAGTACTGACATTAAGGCGGGGCGGAAAGCAAAGCGGCCTCCCCTATCCAGGAAGGCCGCGGCGCCGAGCGAAATCAGCGCTTGAACGTGACATGGTCGGTGAGCTGTTCGAGGACGTTCTCCGCACGAGTCTGGATGAGGTCGACGAGTTCGATTGATTTGCTGAGGAGCCGTGTCGCATTCTGCAGATGCGCCCGACCAGCGACGTGATCGCCCACCTCTCGCAGTTGCGCGAGAGCCGCCACCGCGCGCTGCACCGCACCCAGGATCTTATTGCGTTCGTCTTCCGGCACGTTGGCCTGATGATGGACGCGCAGTTTCCCGTTGCGGCGGTAGAGCGAGAGGCGGAACTCGTGGGTGCCGAGCAGGACCAGGCTGAAGCGGAACAGCGGCCGTTTCTTGGGCTTCTTTCCTTCGGGCATGTCAGTCATCCTTTCGCACCACGGCCAGTGCGCGCTTGAGACCGCGTGGTTGCAGCGCCTTGTTGAGCTCCGCGTTTGGCAGCTCGGCGAGCTCCTGGAAGCGCTGCGTGCGGCGCTCGAACAGGACGCGGCTGACGGCCCAGGTGGACAGGACCAGGGCGAGCGCATAGACGTAGAGGGAAAACGCAATCGGATTGGTCGTGAAGTGGAACAGGAACATGGAAACCTCCGTAAAGAGCGGTTGCGTGTGGGTAAGGCCTATCATCGTTTGAGGGGTTTGTCAATGGGGGCTGCCATATATGGAAAAAGGACCCGTAATGGGTCCTTTTTCCTCCGCAAGCGATTCCTCGGAATCGCCGTGTTACTTCTTCCCCTTCCCCTCGATCACCGCCGTCGCCACGTTCGGCGGGACGGGTTCGTAGGAGGAGAACGTCATGGTGTAGGACGCGCGGCCCTGGGTCATGGAGCGGAGCTGCGTGGCGTAGCCGAACATCTCGGCGAGCGGCACGGTGGCTTCGATGACCTTGACCTGGGCGCGGTCGCGCATCTCCTTGATGGAGCCGCGCTTGGACGAGATGTCGCCGATGACATCGCCCATGTACGCCTCCGGAGTGAGCACCTCCACCTGCATGATCGGCTCGAGGAGCACCGGGCCCGCCTTGCCGCAGGCTTCCTTGAACGCCATGGAACCGGCGATCTTGAACGCGACTTCGTTGGAGTCCACGTCGTGATAGGAACCGTCGTACACGGTGGCCTTCACGTCGACGATGGGGTATCCGGCCTGAATGCCGCGGGTCAGGGCTTCCTTGATGCCCTTGCCGATGGCCGGGATGAATTCGCGCGGGATGGTACCGCCCTTCACGTCATCCACGAACTCGAATCCGGTGCCACGCGGCTGCGGTTCGATGCGGATGTAGCAGTGGCCGTACTGACCGCGGCCGCCGGACTGCTTCACGTACTTGCCTTCGGCCTCCGATGCGCGCGTGATGGCCTCGCGGTACGCCACCTGCGGGCGACCGACGTTGGCTTCCACCTTGAACTCGCGCTTCATGCGGTCGACGATGATGTCGAGGTGCAGTTCGCCCATGCCTTCGATGATGGTCTGCGCGGTCTCTTCATCGGTGTGCACGCGGAAAGTCGGATCTTCCTCGGCGAGCTTCTGGAGCGCGATGCCCATCTTTTCCTGGTCGGCCTTGGTCTTCGGCTCGACGGCAAGCGAGATGACCGGCTCGGGGAAGATGATCTTCTCGAGCACGATCGGATTTTCCTCGGCGCAAAGCGTGTCGCCCGTGAACGTGGACTTGAGGCCCACCGCCGCGGCGATGTCGCCGGCCTGGATTTCGTCCACGTCCTCGCGCGAGTTGGCGTGCAGGCGCACGATGCGGCTCACGCGCTCACGCTCGCCGCTCGTCGTGTTGAGCACGTACGAGCCGGCCTTGAGCGTGCCGGAGTAGACGCGGAAGAAACAGAGCTTGCCGACGAACGGATCGGCCGCGACCTTGAACGCGAGAGCCGAGAAGGGTTCGCCGTCATCGGTCTTGCGCTCGAAAATCTCGTCGTGATCGTCCGGATTGGTGCCCTTGACCGGCGGGACGTCGAGCGGCGACGGCAGGTAGTCGACCACCGCGTCGAGCATGAACTGCACGCCCTTGTTCTTCAAAGCGGAGCCGCAAAGAATCGGGACGATCTCGAAGGCGATGACCGCCTTGCGAAGGGCCTTCTTCAGTTCCGGGACCGGGATTTCCTCGCCAGCCAGGAAGCGCTCCATCATGGCCTCGTCGCCAGCGGCGGTAACGATGGCTTCGACGAGCTTGGCGCGGTACTCCTCCGCCTTCTCCTTCATGTCGGCGGGGATCTCGCCCTCCTCCACCACCTGACCCATGTCGTCCTTGTAAATCTCGGTCTTGCGGTTCAGGAGATCGATGATGCCGATGAAGTCGCTCTCTGCGCCGATGGGGAGCTGGAGGCAGTAGGCGTTCTTGGTGAGGCGGTCGTGGATGGACTTCACGTCAGCGTAAAAGTCGGCGCCGGTGCGGTCCAGCTTGTTGATGAAGCAGATGCGCGGCACCTTGTAGTCGTCCGCGTAGTGCCAGTTGGTCTCGGACTGCGGCTCCACGCCGGCCACGCCATCGAAGATGACGCAGGCGCCGTCGAGCACGCGAAGGGAGCGCTTCACCTCGATGGTGAAGTCGATGTGTCCGGGAGTGTCGATGAGGTTGATCTGGTGGTCCTTCCAGAAGCAGGTGGTGGCGGCGGCGGTGATGGTGATGCCACGCTCGCGCTCCTGTTCCATCCAGTCCATCGTCGCCTCGCCTTCGTGCACTTCGCCGATCTTGTGCTTCTTACCGGTGTAGAACAGCACGCGCTCGGAGACCGTGGTCTTGCCGGCGTCGATGTGGGCTATGATGCCGATGTTGCGGAACTTTTCCAAAGGATATTTACGGGCCATAAAAAGGTAAAAAGGTTGAAAGGGAGAAAGTAAGAAAGGTGGAAGGGAGTGGGAGAAAAGTCGTACCTTTCAGCCTTTCTCCCTTTCCACCTTTCCCCCTCCGTCTAGCGCGCGAAGTGGGCGAATGCGCGGTTGGCCTCGGCCATGCGCGTGACGTCCATCTTCTTCTTGACCGCGTCGCCTTCGTTGTTGGAGGCGGCGGTGAGCTCGGCCGCGAGCTTCTCGGCCATCGGGCGGCCCTTCTTGGCCTCCGATGCGGCGATGACCCAGCGGAATCCGAGGGAGACGCGGCGCTCGCCGCGGACCTGGATCGGCACCTGGTAGTTGGCGCCGCCGACGCGCTTGGACTTCACCTCGACCATGGGCTGCACGTTCTTCATGGCCAGATCGAAGACCTCCAAGGGATCCTTCTTGGTCTTCTCGGCGATGATATCGAACGCGCCGTACACGATCTTCTGGGCGATGGTCTTCTTGCCGCCGCGCATCACGTAGTTGATGAACTTGGCGACGACCACGTTCTTGAATTTCGGATCAGGCGTGATGACACGCTTGGGTGCTTGTTTGCCTCGCATACCGTGACAGGTTAGGCCTTGGCCTTAGGACGCTTCTGACCGTAGAGGGAGCGACCACGGCGACGACCTTCGACGCCCTGGGCGTCGTAGACTCCGCGGACGATGTGGTAGCGGACACCCGGAAGATCCTTCACGCGACCGCCGCGGATCATCACGATGGAGTGCTCCTGGAGGTTGTGGCCGACGCCCGGGATGTAGGCGGTGACTTCCATGCCGTTGGAGAGGCGGACGCGCGCGATCTTGCGGAGCGCGGAGTTCGGCTTCTTCGGGGTCATGGTGGTGACCTTCACGCAAACGCCGCGCTTGAAGGAGGTGCCGCCGGGGAGGTCCGTCCGCTTGCGGTGCAGGGTGTCCTGCGTGAACTGCAGGGCCGGGGACGGGGACTTCTTCTTGATGATCTTCCGCCCTTTGCGGAGAAGCTGGTTCATCGTTGGCATAGCCGTGACGAGTAATTAAAGAGGATAATAATTGCTACTGCATGGATGTTTTGAAGGACGAACGCCGATTGTCGCCGCCCTGGTCCCCTCGGTTGGCCTCGCCAGAGGTCCGTGGGAAACCGTAACATCCTTTTCGACATGCCCTGTATGGACGCGGGTCAACTCACCGCGGACATAAAAAAAGCGTGTCGGGGCTGGTTTTTGATGTGGACCGAGAGTAACACGGGCTTAAGGGAGCGTCAAGTAGGGTTTGGGGCGGGTGGGCATGGAAAAAGACCCTCGGTTGAGGGTCTTTCCGGTCAGAAACCGATAAGCTTTACGCCATTGAGGAGGAGACTGAAGGCGAAGAGCGCGCCAGTGATCCACGGCATGACGATGACCATGTACTGCGAGGTGTATTTGCCGAACAAGTCCAACCATCCGAACAGAAGACGGTTGACGAGGAGCATGACGTGCTGAATCGGACCTTTCGGTTCGCCTTGCACCCTGTAGAAATCGTAGAAGAGCGTGAACAGGATGAACCAGAGCAGCCAGTAGTGGGCGATGAAATGCGCGATGGCGAGCATGTCGCCTCCTTTGCGTTTACGGTTTGAGGAACGTCGGCATCGTACTGGTCGCCGCATGAGGAGTCAACGCGCATTCGGAGCGCGCGCTTGCCACTCCCCCGCGCCGATTTCAATCCTCCGCACGCACCATGACGCCCTTCATGGCGTCTTCGATCGTCCGCACGGTGATGGGGCGGAAGTCGCGGCCGTATTGCGTCGAGCGCCCGAACAGGACGATGGCCGTTGCCGTCATGCGCATGAAACCGCCGCCCTTCAGTCTCACTGCGGCATCGATGCCCGCATCGTGGAGTTCTTTGGTCAGCGCGGCAGCGATGTCGGCGTGTTGCGGACAGCTCGCCTTGTCCCGCGCTCGGACGACCGTCTTCTTCTCATCGCCGCACGTGACCGCGGCCACGATGAACTTGTAGGGATCGGCATCGATGACGACTTCGGGGAACTCGGCAAAGGTCATGCGTATACTCCTGGAGTGAAACGACTCCGAAAAAAATGCCATGTCGTCAGCATGGCGTCAATGCTCATCGCTTGTCCTTACTCCACCACCACGTTCCATTCCGGAAACGCCGCGCGCACCATACGCGCGGTTCCCTCCCGGTCCGGCTCCGCGCCATACACCGTGGATGCGCCGCCCAAAACCAGCGTTCCAACGCGCTCCTGCACCGATCCGCCGCCCAGCACCTCAACGCTCGCCTTGATGCCCGCGGATTCCAATTCACGCGCGAGCAACTTCGCGATATCGGCATGGTACCCGGCGGATTGCGGCGGCTGCGCGCGGATGACGGTCTTGGTCGACTCCCCCTCCGACAGCATCGCAACGATGAACTTGTGGGAATGCGGAGCGAACACGACTTCCGGGATGTCATGAATGGTCATAGCGGGTATGCTTCATCTATATCATCCCGCCGAGCCCCGCCAAACTGAACGCGAAATTGATCACCGACGAAAACACCGCCGTCAGGACGGAATGCGGCGAAAACGCGTCGATCATGATGATGACAAGCAGGATGAACGGCCCGCGCGTTTCCAGGAACCGCTTGATGTCGCGGTACTGCGGCTTGTCCAGGAAGACGCTGACGATGTTGGAGCCGTCGAGCGGCGGCACCGGGATGAGGTTGAAGATGCCGAGCGCGATGTTCACCCAGACGAGGAGGGTCAGGAACAGCACGAGCAGGTTCGCGGTGGAGAGGTCCAGCGCGGTCACGCAGAACTTGAGCATCGTCAGGTAGATGGCTGCGCCGAGGAAATTCGAACCCGGCCCCGCGAGCGCCACGAACGTGGGTCCCCACTTGGGATACTTGAGGTTATAGGCGTTGTACGGCACCGGCTTGGCCCAGCCGAATACGGGGATGCCCGTGAGCGCGCCGATCAACGGGATCAGCACCGTTCCAACGGGGTCCACATGCGCCAGAGGATTGAGCGTGAGGCGCCCGGCCCGCCGTGCGGTGTCATCGCCCTGCAGATATGCCACCAGCGCATGAGAAAACTCATGCGTGCTAAGCGAAAGGATCATGGCCACGAAGCCGAGCATCGCGATCAGGAAATGTTCCATACCGTCTAAGAATGCCTTTTTTCCGTGAAGCGTGGAAGGGCCGGACCCCCTCCCCTCTTGCCAACCTCCCGCCCCCATGCTATCCTCTGACCACTAAGCGCGTACTGGACCCCCAATATGGCCCGACTCTGTGACCGCTGCGACCGCGGCTCCAACCGCGGCAACTCCCGCAGCCACTCCAACATCGCCACCAAGCGCCAGCAATTCGCCAACCTCCAGAGCCGCCGCGTCGGCGGGGTTTCCATGAAACTCTGCACGCGCTGCCTGAAGACCATGTCGAAGACGCTCGCCGCCAAGGTCGCGAGCAAGACGAAGAAAGCGACGGCATAATGCCGGCGCTTTTTTCTTGCCGCATGACGCGCAGACTCAACTCACCGCGCACGTCGCCGGAATGACGACACCCGGATATGCAGCATTGACACGGGGATTACATCATGGCACATTCCCTTGTCCGCCCCGCGGCGGCATACGACGGCACAGAAGGAGTTTCGCATGATCATTGAGCAATCGGGGTTGCTGGCCACGGACGACGGCCGGCGCATCAGCATCAAGGATGACGCCGGCGCGGAATCGGCGCTCGTCATCGTCGGCATGGACGGCACCGCGCAGGGCATCGCGCTCCGCGCCCGCGACGGCACGCTCATGCGCACGTTGCGCATGGTCTGCCTGGCGCAGAAGCTGAACGCGTCCGCAGACCCCAAGCATCCGGTCGATCTTTCCTACGTCCTGCGCGCCGCGCTCTGCGACGATGACCCGGATGCGCCGGAGCCGCCCAAGGCCTTCGTCGGATTCCTCCAGATGATGGCAGCGCTCCCATCCGATACCGCCGCCGAGCTGATGATCCGTGTGGGCATCACCCTGGCCGGCGCGACGTACAAGCGATTCGAGGATCTCCTCGATGCGGTACTCGCCGACGTGAACGCCGGAAGCCCGCAGGTCTACCTGCACGGCGTCACCAAGCAAAAGGACGGACGCATAACGGCGCGATTCGCGCGCGAAGGCGGCCAGGCGTTCTCGCTGTTGAGCGGCAACGCCCGCAAAGACAGCGCGTTCCTGACCGTGAACGTGCAACCAGACATCACCGTCTCCCTTTCCGCCATGCACGCGCTGTGCGATCTCCTGCGCTCGGCGCTGCCGGCAGAGGAAATCGCCGCGACAGAGGTTGAAGAGGAGACGCCCGTGGACAAGGAATTCGATATCACGCTGAACTGACCTACAGGCGCCGGCATCTGCCGGCGCCTTTTGCTCTGCGCGTTTAATGCGGCATGTGCCGCCACGCGATATCCTGCGCCCTCACGCGACGAAAAAAGCGCCATCGCATTGATGGCGCTTTTTTGGTCGGATCAGAGGGAATCGAACCCTCGACTCGCCCACCCCAAGGGCGTGTATTACCACTATACTATGATCCGTCTTGCTGCCTCGCTGGCGTCCTGCATGCGGCGCGGGGCCGGGCGGACGAAGCGTGGCAGACAGTGGTGGCGGTAGCGTAGCCGATGGCGCGGGTGCTGTCCATACTCGCGCAAACGAAAAGGACCCTCCGACGGCGGTCAAGTTTCGGCATGTTCCAGTCGGACCTGGCTCGCTTTTGAAGGCTGGGCCCGGCACCCTGGGCTGTCGAATGCAAGTTCCTCGCTTTGCGGCGCGAAACCGGCGTCGAACGGCCTGGGATGTCGATGGGTCGCTGGAATTCGCTGGTCCGCACCACGGTGCGGCCGCAGGGAGAATTCCTCTGCAAATGGTTTGTCCCGAAACTTTTCCGTGTCGAAGGATCCATTCCCATGGTAGCACGGGTCCCGACAATGGAAAACCGCCCCCGGAACGAGTCCGGAAGGCGGTCAAGAGGGTCTCGGTCAATGGTCCGTGCCGGCCTCCGCACTGGCCGTTTTTTGCGCTTCACCAGGCCGCCAAACGGCGTCCACGGTGCAGCCCAGGAGCGGATGCCTCAATACGAGCACCCTGGTGCCAGGCGGAAGGGGTGCCTCGAGCGGACCATCCACGGCATACCGCCGACCGTCGCGGAGACGGATCTCGGTGAAGTCCTTGCATGCGCTGGTAAGGATGCCGTAGCGGAACACCCAGCTGGAGAGCTCCACCGGCGGAAAGTACACGATGCTTTCCACGTCGCCGAGTGGTTCGGCCGTCCAGGGTTTTTCCAGCAGCGTCTTCCGCCACCACCAGACGACGACGGCGCATGTGCCGGCGATGAGCCCGTAGGTAAGGAACAACTTGGTGACGATCCACATGACGGTCATGGTGCCTCCGGACGCGCGTTGACGCGTGCGCGCACATGCTCTCAAAAAAAGGGCCGTGCGTCAATGACGGAGGCCCTTTTCTTACGGTGCGCTTCAGGCGTTTTTCCGCAGCACGATTCGATCGATGAACCGCGACATCACCGATTCCGCGTCGGGCGTTTCGCGCAATCCCTCGCGGACCTCGCGCGCCTTTTCCGCGGCCGGGGAACCTGCGTAGTCCTCCACCGCCTCGCTACCGAAATATTTCTGACCGCGGATATCGAGAATGGAGACGTAGTCGGCGCGGCTGCGCTCCGGATGGAATTGCACCCCATAGATGCCCTGATCCTGAATGGCGAACGCCTGCACCGGACAGAGCGCGCTCCCCGCGAGCAGCGTCGCGCCCGGCGGGAGCGCGGTGACCTGGTCGTTGTGCGCGCACTGCGCCGGGAACGTGCGTGGCATGCCGGAGAACAGCGCGTCGCTCTCGGCAGCGTCCGTAAGCGTCATGTCGAACGTCCCCCATTCGCCGTGCGGCTTGTCCGCCACCACCGTGCCGCCGAAGACATGCGCCAAGAGCTGCTCGCCGAAACAGATGCCGAGCATCGGCATGCGCCGGGCGCGCGCTTCCTTGAGCACCTCGACGAGCGCTGGTTGGTTCGGGACGTCCTCCCACACGGACCACTTGGCACCACTGACGATGACCGCGTCCGCAGCGGCGATGTCCGCCAGCGATGGCCCGGTATCAGGAACGGGTACCGCGATGATCTGCGACGGCGCGAGGCCGGTGGAACGCACGACCGAGTCGAACAGCACGGCCAAGGTCCGTTCGTTCTCCTGGAAGTGATACAGCGTGACGCGGAGTTCGATCCTGGATTTCGGCATATGCGTCGGAAAAAAGGAACGCCCCGCCCGCTTCATCAGAAGAGGAACGGGGCGCCGATTGATGAGACTACTTGGCAGCGTACGGACAGCCGGCCTTGTCAGCGAGATCCTTGAGGGGTTGTTCTCCGGTCGGCCTGTCGCCGCTCGGGAATACCCACGTGGGATAGCTGGTGACGCCTGCGTCCTTGCATGCCGGCGTCTGCGATTGCGGATCCCCCGGGATGGCGCATTCCACGTAGGTGATCTTGTCGAAGGCCTCCTTGCCGAAGTCCTTCTTCTGCTGCTGGCAATGCGGGCACCAGTACGCGCCGTACATCTTCACGCCTTTTTCGGTGAGGCACTGCGCCAGTGGGATGCGGAGATCGGGGCCGGCCTTCTTGTCTTCCATGCGCACGAGCGCGATGGCGGCGGCGGTGATCACTAAGACGACCAGGACGGCCGTCCGGAAGATCATCGCGCGTTTGTCCCTCTTGTGACCGAATTCCATAGTGTTTTCAGTGATATGGACAGTATGCCATGCGAGGTGCGAAAGGGGCAAGCCGTCGATCTGCGGGCGGAAAAAAGGAAAAAGGTGCCGCGTCAGAGAGCTCGAAGAAGCACTCGGACACGGCACCTTTATGAAGCGGGAGTTATCCCCTTCGGAAAGAACGTTTACTCACGACAAGCATACGAAGCGTAGCACGCATGGCGATGAGCGCAATAGGTGAATGTGGATAAGACGAAGTAATTGAGAAAGTGAGTTGAAAAAAGAAATTGAGTCCGCATGAAGCGAACTCAATTCCTCACTCACTCGATTCCTCAATTACTTCGACACCGTGAACTTCGTGTACGACGGGTCGTGCGACACCAGTTCCTCCGGGCGGAACCACACGCCCACTTCCACGATCGCTTCTTCCGGGGAACCGGAGGCGTGGATGAGGTTGAAGACGCCGATCTTCTTCTCATCGGCGTACTTGTAGGAAACGTGCGCGTAGTCGCCGCGGATGGTGCCGGGAGCGGCGGACTTCGGTTCCGTGGCGCCGATCATCTTGCGGACCACTTCGACGATCTCGATACCCTCGAGCGCGATGGCCACGATGGGGCCGGAGGTGAGCATCGTCACCATGAGTTCGCGGACGTGCTCGCCGCGGCGCTTGGCGAGATCCTCCGTGTAGTGCTGGAGCGCGGTGTCCTTCTCGGAGACGAGCAGCTTCATGCCGACGATCTTGGCACCGACGCGCTCGAAGCGCGTGATGATTTCGCCGACGATGCCGCGGTCGAGGGCGTCGGGCTTGAGGAGGACGAGGGAGCGCTGGATCATATGGTGGCGTCAGGTGAATGAGATTAGGAGGAGTATATGGGGAGGGACGGGAAGTTTCAAGGGGCCTCGTTTCAAGCGCAGACGCATGTTGACGCAAGGCACATGCCATGATACGACAATCGAACCAACGGAGGTCTCCATGACGACACAAACGACGGTGCAAGGTCAAGGTTCGTACGAGCTGGAAGTCGACGCGGGAATCCTCATTGCCCGCGCGATACGGGCAACGGGACTCACCGCGGCGTATGATAACGGCAGAAGGGCGGAAGACTGCGGAGGATTGAGGTACGTCGGCATTCTCCGTGAACGCGGCGTGAAACGAGGATTCCTGCGTACGGAAGTCCTGCCCGCCGAATTCATCGGCGTCGTCTCGCTGAAGGACGATCAGGTGAGCGTCGACGTCTTCGGCATCGAGAGCGTCAGGGCATTGCAGGAACTGGGCGGCAGGCTCCGGGAACAACTCGGTAGCGGCAAAACCATTTCGTTCACCCTGACGCAAGAACTGGCGAAGGGAGAATACATCCCAAGTCC
>JBEEJS010000063.1:0-5511 GCA_041169025.1 Candidatus Parcubacteria bacterium | reverse complement strand
TAAAAACCTCGGCCACCAGATGGGGCCGAGGTTTCGAGTTCCGTCGATCTCTTGCGAGACCGAGCGGGGTGTCAGGCGCTTTTGGCCTGCGTTTTTGGCTCGATGGAGCGCTTGAAGTCGCGGACGGCGTTCAGGACGCTTCTCGGTGCCTGAGGCTTCCCGCTGTGCGCGGGCTTCAGGTTGCGTGCGCGTCGTGACGGCTTCTTGGCCTCAGGCTTCGCTTCGACGCGAGTCGCCTTGGGCTTCGCGACCGCAGGCTTCACCTGCGATTCACGGAAGAGCACCGGCTTGGTCTCGATGACCAGGCCTTTGACCTTCAGCGACTTGTGCGCCGGACGCTTCACTTCGTGCCGGAGCACTTCGTGTTGCTCCTGACCGGTCTTCGGCGTGAGCACGCGACCGATGTGCTTGCCGACGCCGAAGCGGTCGAACGCTGCGGGGATTGCCGTCTCGCGGAAGAAGGTGAACGCGTTGCCGTTGATGCCCTTGAGCCACTCGGCGAACTCGTTGTCGTCGTCGATCTTGGCGTCCAAGTCGGTCGACGCGTAAATGGCGACGTCCGCGTCGCAGCTCAGGAACGCTTCACGATTCTGCGTCCGCTCGAACATGCTGCCGACCGTCATGCCTGAAAGGATCTTCTCTACTGGTGTCATGGTAACTCCTGCGTGTTGTTGTGAGGTGCCGAAGCACCGTTGTGTTGGTACGAGAGGCGTTAGCCTATCGTGGAGAGACTATAGCATAAATCCGGGCATTTGTCAAGTATATCAGACACAAAATACCGCTTGGTTAAGCGGTATTTGCTTGGTTGGGGCCTGTCTGGAGGCAGGCCCGGGCCTGCCTCCAGAGTGTCCCCACCGCCTTAAAAGCTCCCATCAATCAGCGCCAGATCATGCTTTTTCATCCGTGCCAGTGAGCGCAGCGTCTTGTCCGTCTTGATGACGTGCGCCATCTGCATACCGCTCATGAAATGCGGCAGGATGACGTAATCGGCGCCCTCGCGGTAGAAGAACTCGGCGTCGTGCTCGGATTGCGCGGTAAGCACGACCTTGGCGCGCGGGTTGAGCTTCTTGGCCGAGCGCAGCGCGTGCGTGGCCGCGTGGACGTCCGGGATAGTGGAGATGATGAGCCTCGCGGACTCGAACCCGGCGGTCTCGCGGATCTCCGGATCGGCGATGTCGCCGTACACCGCGTCGATGCCGCGATCGATCAAGGTCTGCACGACCTCGGGATCGAGATCGATCACCGTGAGGTCGCGGTGCGCTTTCTCCAGCGACCGCAGCACGTTGTGACCGATGCGGTGGCAACCGATGAGGATCACGTGGCCTTTGCGACGCTTGGCGTCGGCGGCTTCGTCGTGCGCGCTTCGCTTTTCGAAGAGGATGAGGAACGGGCGCAAGTGCGGGTAGATGCGCTCCGCGTTGGTGATGAGGAACGACGATAGCGCGATGGTCACGATGCCGACGAGCGTCACCAACGTGACGTCGCCCTGGTCCACGTGCCCGAGCTTCGCGCCCAGCGCCATCATGATCAGGCTGAACTCGGAGATCTGCGCCACGCACACCGATGCCAGCCAGGACACGCGCGACCGGAAGCCCATCGCGCCCATGATGCAGAGCATCAGCAGCGGGTTGCCGATCAGCACGAACGCGGAGAGTACCGCCGCCGGCAGCGCCACCGCGCCCAGGTTGCCGATGGCGATGCGCGAACCGAGCGTGACGAAGAACAGCACGATGAAGAAATCGCGCAGCGGCTTGACGCGGCTGATGACGTGATGCCGTTCCACCGTGCCGCTCATGGCGAGCCCGGCCATGAACGCGCCGATCTCGATGGTGAGGCCCATGGCGGGAGACGCGGCGAACGCGGCCATGCCCATGCCCCAGGCGAGGCTCAAGAGGAAGACCACTTCCGGCGAATGCGCCGCCCAGCGCATGACGCGCGGCAGCACGAAGCGGCCGATGGCCATGGTACCGGCCAAGAGGAGCGAGCCCTTCACGAACGCCATGCCGATGGCGTCATATGGCAGCGCGGCCAAGGAGCGCTCGCCGGGCGTGATGCCGGAGAGCACGATCAGGCAGCCGAGCGCGATGAAATCCTGCACCAGCAGGAAGCCCACCACCAACCGGCCGTATCGCGTATCGAGCGCGCTCTTTTCGGAGAGCAGCTTGATGACGATGATGGTGCTGGAAAAGGTGAGCGCGACGGCGATGTACGCGGCGGGGAGCGGCGCGAAACCCAGCAAGCGCACCAGGCCGTATCCCACCACGGAGGTGACCGCGATCTGTCCCAGTCCGGTGAAGAGCGCCACCTTGCCGTACGAGCGCATCTGGTCCAAGCGCATCTCCATGCCGACCAAGAAGAGCAACGACGCGATGCCGATCTCGGCCAGGCTGTCGAGCATCGGCACGCTTTGCAGGCTAAGGAAGCCGAGCGGTGCGGCGATGGCGCCCACGAAGATGTAGCCGAGGATGGTGGGCAATCGCAAGGCCTGCATCAGCGCGCCGGCGAGGGCGGAGCAGACGATGACGGCGGTGAGCTCGAAGAACAAGGAGTGCATGTGAGGGTGATTCCGCTCAATCATAGCACGAAAGGGGATATCCACAGGTGGGATGGTGCGCTTGCCGGCGGGCGAAAACGCATAAGGCGCGGGCGCCTCATTTGTGGTATGCTTTCCGCATGTCTGAGCCCACTGTCGGTCTCCCAAACGCCGAGACTCCGGAAGTACGGCCCGAATCAGCGGAACAGCGGCCATCGCCTGAACAGGCGCAGGCCGAGTCTGGCGTTGCACGGGAGCGCGCCGCGGAAGACGTGAGCGAAGAGCGCGATGAATCGCGGGACGCGGCCGTCGAAGCCGGTGCCGCAGCGGAACGCCGCGCGAAACGCGCGGAAATCGTGCGGCCCCCTGACGAAGTCGGGGTGAAAATAGAACGGGCGCTCGAGGACAACCTTTGGGACGTCTACGTCGGCCTGCCCGATCCGTTCCGGACGACCTTCAAGACCATGGGCGAGGACACCGCGCGCCTCATCCGCGCGCAACTCGTGCGTGCGCACGTGCATGCCAGCAAGATCCACGCGCTGGTGCACAAGTGGTTGAAGAAGATCCCCGGCGTGAATTGGGCGTTCCTCCTCCAAGAAAGCAAGATCAAGACCGACGTGTTCCTGCGCCTGGCGCAGTGGATCGCGTCCAAGTCGCAATAGTATGCCGCTGTTCGCTCTCCAACTCGATCTCGGCGTGACCATGGACCAGGCTGCCATCGGTTCCTTCGCGCAATCCGACATCGCGTACCTGGCGTACGCGGTACTTGGCGCGCTCATCGCCGTTTGGATCGTCTTCCTCATCATCCGCGCGCGCGCCCGCGCGTCATACCAGACGGACGTGGCGTTCAAGAGCGTGGTGATGCTGGTGCAGGTGCCGAAGGAATCGTCGGAGAAGGGCGAGAGCGGCAAGCAGGAGAAGGCGTTGAGCGAAATCCAAGAGGATATCGCGGTGATGGAAAACGTCTTCGCGGCGATCGGCGGCCTGAAGGCGGAACACGGCTTCAAGGCGTGGCTCTTGGGCCGCTCCGACGCGGTGTCGTTCGAGATCGTCGCCACCAAGGGCTTGGTGTCGTTCTATATCGCCGCACCCGCGCACCTCAAGGAGTTCATCGAGCAGACGGTGCAGAGCCAATACCCGCACGCGCAGATCGAGGACGTGCCGGATTACAACATCTTCTCGGCGCGCGGCGAGGTGGCGGCGCAGCAGTTCGGTTTCGAACGCCCGCATCTCTTCCCGCTCAAGACGTACAAGAAGACGGAGTCCGATCCCTTGAACGCGCTCACCAACGCGCTGTCCAAGGTGGACAAGGCCGACGGCGCGGCCATCCAGGTGGTGGTGCGCAGCGCGCCCAAGCATTGGCGGGAGCGCGGCCTCAAGGTGGTGAAGGAGATGCAGCAGGGAAAGAAGCTGTCCGAGGCGCTGCACGGCGAATCGTTTTTCGCGCTCATCGGCGAGACGGTGTCGCCGAAGAAGAAGGAGAAGGAAGGCGAACCGAAGAAGGAATACCGCATGACGCCGGTGGAAGAGGAGATGGTGAAAGCCATCGACGAAAAGGCCGGTAAGTTCGGCTTGGACGTGACGCTCCGCGTGGTGGCCAGCGCGCAGGACAAGGCGCGCGCCGAGATGAACCTGAACAACATCCTGAACGCGTTCACGCAGTACGCCATGCCGCAGTACGGCAACTCGTTCAAGCGGAAGGCTTCCGGGAAGAAGGTCGTGAAGGGATTCATCTTCCGCGATTTCGACGACGCGTCGCACATGGTGATGAACGGCGAGGAGCTGGCGTCGCTCTTCCATTTCCCGCTCGCGTCCACGGAAACGCCCAACATCCGCTGGCTCGGTTCGCGCAAGGCGCCGCCGCCGCCGAACCTGCCCAAGGAGGGCCTGGACCTGGGACACGTCGAATACCGCGGCGAAGTGACGGAAGTGTTCCTCAAGCGAGAGGACCGGTTCCGGCACATGTACATCATCGGCAAATCCGGTTCGGGTAAATCCGAGTACATCGCCAACATGGCGATCCAGGACATCAAGGCCGGCGACGGCGTCTGCGTGGTGGATCCGCATGGCGATCTGGTGGAGACCGTGCTGGGCTGCATCCCCAAGGAGCGCGCCGACGACGTCATCGTGTTCGATCCGTCTGACTTGGAGCGCCCCATCGCGCTCAACATGCTGGAGGCGCCCAACGAAGAGATGAAGGATTTCGTCGTCGGCGAAATGATCGCCATCTTCTATAAGCTCTTCCCGCCCGAGATGATCGGCCCGATGTTCGAGCACAACATGCGGAACTTCATGCTGACGCTGATGAGCGACCCCGACGAGAAGGGGACCATTGCCGAGATCCCGCGCCTCGTCTCCGACCAGGCGTTCCAGAAACGATGGCGCGTCAAGGTGAAGGACCCGGTGGTGCGGAGCTTCTGGGAGAACGAGATCGACAAGACGTCGGACTTCCACAAGTCGGAGATGCTCGGCTACCTCATCTCCAAGGTGGGCCGCTTCGTGGAGAACACCATGATGCGCAACATCATCGGGCAGCAGGTGAGCGCGTTCGATTTCAGCGACATCATGAACAGCAAGAAGATCTTCCTGGTGAACCTGTCCAAGGGAAAGATCGGCGACATCAACGCGAACCTGCTCGGCCTGATCATCGTGACCAAGCTGCAGATGGCGGCGATGGCACGGGCCAACATCGTGGACAAGGCCGCGCGAAAGGATTTCTTCCTGTACATCGACGAGTTCCAGAACTTCATCACGCCTTCGATCGCGACGATCTTGAGCGAGGCGCGCAAATACCGGCTGTCGCTGATCATCGCGCACCAGTACATGGGCCAGCTGTCGCCGAAGGGCGACAACGAGATCCGCGACGCCGTGCTCGGCAACGTGGGTTCCATGTTCATCGGCCGCATCGGCATCGAGGACGCGGAGGTGCTGGAGAAGGAATTCTCCCCGGTGTTCACCGCGCTCGATCTCGCCAACGT
>JBEEJS010000062.1:0-3189 GCA_041169025.1 Candidatus Parcubacteria bacterium | reverse complement strand
TGACCGTGCCGATCACGGTACTGCCACTCTTGAAGGTGACGCTGGTCACGCCCACGTCGTCCGTGGCGCCGACTTCCAGATGCGCGCTGCCGGAAATCGTGGCGCCGTCTGCCGGAGTGATCCAGCTCACGACCGGCGCGGTGACGTCTGGCGGAGGAACCACGACGTTCGCCACGGTGAACGCGCGCGAGGCGGTGGTGGCGTTGCCCGCGTCGTCCGAGGCGACCGCGGTGATGGTGATCGGCCCGTTCGCGAGCGCGGTGGTGTCGAGCGAGAGCGCGTACGGGGCGATGGTGTCCGTGGCGAGGAGCGTGGTGCCGTTCTTGAACTGCACCGATGCGACCGCCGTGTCATCCACCGCGTTCACCGCGATGGTCGCGGTGCCGCTGATCGAAGACCCTGCGGCCGGTGACGTGAAGGAGAGCGTGGGCGGCACGGTGTCCGGCGGCGGCGTCACCGCGTTGGATACCGTGAAGGTGCGCGTGGTCGTGCTCACGTTGCCTGCCGCGTCCGATGCCGTGGCCGCCAGAGTGAGGCTGCCGTTCGGAAGCGCGGCGGTATCAAGCGAAAGCGCGTACGGTGCAGCACTGTCCGCGGCGAGCACGGCAGAACCGTTCTTGAAGACGACCTGCGTCACGCCCACGTTATCCGTGGCGGTGGCGGAGATGCTCACCGTGCCGGAAAGGATCGCGCCGGAGAGCGGCGACGAGAACGCCACGCTCGGCGGCGTCGTATCGGCCGGCGGCGGAGGCGGCACGGTGCCGTTCTTCACCGTGAACGTGCGTGTCCAGTGATTGGTGTTCCCTGCCGCATCGGACGCGGTGGCGGTCACGTAGATGAGGCCGTTCGGGAACTTCGTCGTGTCGAGGGCTATGGCATACGGCGACGTCGTATCGACGCCGATTTCCTTGCTCCCGACCGTCAGTTTGACCGACGTGACACCGACGTTGTCGGACGCGTCCACGACGATCGTCGTCACGCCGCTGATATCGGCGTTCGCGGCCGGACTGGCGAAGGAAACGGTGGGTGACGTTGTGTCATACCACTTTCGCGGGCGATACGTCCGCGCCGCGGTGACATAGAGCGAGTTCGGGAACGTGCGGCTCGCTGGCAGCACGGCGATGGAGCCCGGGTTACCGAAGGCACTGACCGATTCCATGTCGGTGATCTTGGTCTTTACCAAGCGGCCGGCCTCGAACGACAGCACGTACACCTCGGACTTGCCGGCGTACTTGAAGACCACGGCCGCCGGTACGTCACTGGCGCCGGAAATGTCCTTCTTCTGCATGTCGTATTCCGCGAGCACGGCGGGCGTCACGTCCTCCACCTGCGAGAAGGAGTAGCCGAGTTCCTTGAACGCGGCCTCGTCCTTGATGGGAAACGCGCGGTCCTGCACCAAGAGCCAGACGCGCGGATCAGTCACCGTCTTCACCAGCGAGCCGTTGGCGAAGGTGCGGCGCGGACCCCACGGCATGAAGCTAAGGGCGCTGTCCGGAACCGTGGCCAGAGTGGATGCAGGCACGACGGTGATGTCGTTCCAGGACATGAAATGCGAGAAATACACCAACGGATTGGATATCGGCCGTTTGGTGCAATCTTCGGTGACGACGTAGACGGCCGAGGATGATGGCGTCTTGTACGGCTGGTTCACGGCCAACGGACATACTTCCGCTGCCAGCGCGGGCGATGCCGCGAGGTCAGGGAGGACGAATTGGCTGAGGACCGCCAGCACGGAAGCAGCGCGCTGCAGTTGCTTTTGCATAGGCGTCATTGAGGGTTAAGTGGCCTTATTATACCTGGCCCTAGACCCCCCGGACCAGAACGGAGTCAAGTACCGACGAAAAAACCGACCCAGGCATCCCCATGCCTGAGCCGGTCTCATCCGCTATGCCGCCCGTTTGCGCGGTGGCGCGGAGGGATGCGATGCCTCCTTGAATCCTTCCTTGAATTTCCCCCATGCACCATCGATTTCCCCCGGCGTGAGCACCCCACCGAGCACGCGCCCGAAGAGCTCGCGCGCCACCTCCCTCGTGAGCCGCTTGTCCGGTCCGCCGGCGGGACGACCCGCGTCTTCCCACTCGCGCTTGAGATCGTTCACGGACCCCAGCCGCATCACCACGAGCATGATGTCGTCCACCGGGCTTTCGCGATCGATGCCGCGGCGCGCCTGACGCACCTGCGCCGCCTTGCGCTCCTGCGCATCGACGTTGATGGAGAACTGGAATCCCACGTCCGTCGGCAGCTCCGCAGCGTCGACGCCCACGCCGCGCCGGTAGCCTTTCCGGTGGATGATGAAATCGATTTTTTCCTCCACGTCCTGGAACACGTCCGCGTGGCGCATGTCGAACGGCATGTCCGCATGCAGCGCCGCCTTGGCGAAGAAGTTCTTCACCATGCGCTCGGCGAGCAGTCCCGCTTTCTGCTCATAGAGGCCGCGTTCCTTGTCTTCCGCCATGCGCGCGTAGGTGTCGCGCTTCCTGTCGTCCACCTTCACGCTATGCGTCTCGCTCTGCATGATCTGCGCGTCGAGCATCTCTTGCAGCTCCCGCTTGGCGCGCGCGATCTCGTATTTCTTGCGCAGCAGTCGCGGCGTCTTGTCGTCCAGCTCATACGTGATGCCCCACTCCAAATCCGTCACCACGTCTGCGAACGTCGCGGACGATTCGACGCCCTTGTCGTTCCGGTAGCGGAAGATGCCGTTCTTCTCGCGGTACGACGCGGCGCGCGCATCCGGTTCGCGCTCCCGTTCCGCCTTGGGGTCGTCGAGAGCGGCCAGACGCTCATGCAGCCGCGCCATCACGTCCTGCTTGGCCTTCTGGATGCCGAAGATGCGCTTCTGCACGTCAACGTCCGTGCCTTGCGTACGCGCCGCCTTCTCCAGCGCATGGCGGATGACCGTATCGAGATCGATCGGTCCTTCTTTTTCAGGCGGCTTTTCCTGCGCCACCTCGCCGTCACGCGATCCGGCCTCCGCGACCGCCATCAGCTTCTCCTCCTCCGATTTTTTCTCTTTGGCCAGCTCCACCATCCTGTCCAAATCCCCTTCAAAGCGAGCACGCATGCGATTTCCGGTGATACCAGGATTAGCCGTCGCTGTTGCGGACAGTATAGCAAAACGTCGCTATACCCGCCTTAAAAAGTCAGTCAGGATGGACAAAACGCTCAAAACGTGCTATAGTGCCGTTATCG
>JBEEJS010000061.1:0-3627 GCA_041169025.1 Candidatus Parcubacteria bacterium | reverse complement strand
CATAAGCGACGTCGCCGAGATAGTAGCGCGCAATCGACTCTCGTTTGGTCAGCAATGGAGAAAATCGACCATCCACCGCCTTTACGAAGCCTGCAGGAAACAGCAGTCCATTATTGTCCATGTACCCTCCTTCATTTCGTAGCCAGGACGTGCCTTAAGGTACCACGTGAACACGACTTTGTCAATGCTCTTTGACTGATATTGGAACACCGCGTTTGCTAGTCGAACACCACCACATCCTCTCCAAACAAAAATCCCCCCTATGAGGGAGGATTCCTGATGGTGGACCGTGAGAGAATCGAACTCTCATTTCCCGGATGCAAACCGGGTGCTCTACCATTAAGCTAACGGCCCGTTGGCGATATTGCGCTGCCTGAAGCCAGCATCACTATAAAGGAAGCGCCGAATGCGGTCAATGGACAATCCGCCTTAAAAATGCTATACTTAGGCACATAATCTGCATGATATGGCTTTCAGCGAAGGACAACCGCGGCAAGAAGTCTATTCTGGAAAGGCGGAGCATTATTCAGGCAAAGAGCATGAGTTCAGCCTCTTTGGCGTCGTCGACATCAAGGATCCCGCCTACTTGGCCGACCTCAAAGCCGCACGTGGCCAGGAACGCACCATCCCCTTCGACGCCGCGCTCGCCCTGACCAAGAAGCACCAGCCTTGGTCCGATCCCGCGAATCCTGACACCGACTTCTTCAGGGAGGTGCTCATCGCCGTCCAAGACAAGCTCGGTTTGGACGCGAAGAAGGCCAACATGCTTCGCGCATACACCGCCGTCGGCACCCCGCTGGATATCCTCTATGGAACCGACGCTTTCATCTCATATTCCGGAAAGGGTGGGGAAGAAATCATCACGATAGATGCGACGCTTCGGAGGGAAAAGCTGGAACAGGGCCATAAGGCGGACATCATCGTCGGCGAACTGCCAGACGCTCAGGATGATGAAGACGGTTATCTTGCCGCCATCGACACCATCGCCGACAGGATCGCCAAGCGCTTCAAGCCATCGGAAAACGTTCGCCGGGCGGCATAAACAGCCCCTCCCATATACGTCAAAGCCGGTTGACAAAGTCAGCCGGTTTTGGTATAGTGTCCGGTCCATCACCGAAGGAGGTGCAGATGGGACACGGACATTGCAAGGCATGCGGCGTGGAGGGGCGGAGTCAAAAGGACTTCATCTGCGACCGCTGCTACGACCCCCAAAGGAACTTGGTATTCTGCGAGCGTTGCCGACACCGGTTCGAAGCGACATCCGCCATGCTCGGCATGATTGAAGCGAATTCCTCGAACGGCATTCCCCCGAGCGGTGGCATGGTCATCAGGGCCTCCGCCTGCAGTGACTGCCACGAGCCAGGTGAGAACATCAAGCATGCGATCTACACGATTCCGCGTAGACTGCGAGCGTCGGCCTGAAACGTCATTCAGCGTCGCCTCTGGAACTAGGGGCGACGTTTTGCGTTGTACCGGGCGGGTGGGAGGATGGAGCGGCTTTCATTCCTCCTCCCCTGCCGATAGAATGAAGGCATATGACGCTTCCTCTATCTTTGGCGGCCTTCATCGCCCTCTACACCGCCTTCCAGCTTATCGTTTCGCGTTCCTCGGGCAAGATCGACCCGTACCTGAGCTCCACGCTGCTTGGTGCGGCCAGCACGGTGACGCCGCTCGCGCTCTGGCTCATAGGAAGGGCGACGAGACAGGTCACGCTCCCCGCCACGACGGCCGGCATCGGCTGGTCCATCGCTTCCGGCGCGGTGGTCGGCATCGCATCGGCGCTGCTGGTGAAGATCTTCGAGACGGGCGCGGTGTCTTTCGCGACGCCGTTCACGTATGGAGCGGTTCTTGCGCTCACGGCGATGCTCGGGTGGATCGTCTTCAAGGAGCCCATCTCGATGTTGCAAGTGGTCGGCGTGATATGCGTCGCCATCGGCGTCGGCTGCCTCGCGTATGCGCGGTTTCACGTCTCGAGGGCAGCGTAATGGACGTGTGCGCGTCGCATTTCAATGCGCATGCGCGACGTGAAGAGGAGAAATAAGGCGCACAAGCACATGCTTGCGCGTTTTTTCATCCTTGACACGCTTCATGATGCCGCTTGCGGCTTGCGAATCATTGTTGACCCTCCAAGAGTATGGTATGATGTGGATAAGAGCGATCAGTGCGTCCACGCACGGTCGTCGCGCGCGACGTTGCGATGCGCGATCGGCGATAACACGCTCTCGAAGGAGGTGGGAAATATGGCCGCAAAGAAGAAAGCCGCAAAGAAGAAGTCCGCTAAGAAGACTTCGAAGAAGAAGGGTGGTAAGAAGAAGCGTTAAGCGCTTCGTCTCCGCACTATAAAACATTCCGGAATGAGCCGGAATGTTTTTTTATTGCCAAGTTCGCTTTTGCACGCCCGCTTGATCCTTTATGCACGCGAAACCCCAAGGCACCGCTCCATGATCAGCGCCGCAAGCGCGTCCGAATCATGCCTGATAAGGGTTCGCCGCACCGCATCTTCCGGCTTTTGCGCGGGAATGACGCGGCTGACCAGATCAGCGGAAAACACGCGCCCGCCTGGACCGCCGTGAGTCGTCCCGAGGCCCGAGGATCCGATGCCAGCGAGCACCGGCTCCCCTTCCTCGGCATACCGCGCACGCAGTTCCGGATCCGGCGGCGTGTCATTGGCGGTCACGGCATCGATGCGGCCGGCGCCGATGTGACGTTCGATCTCCCGCACGAAATCGGCCACGCCATAGCCGTCGGTGTGACCGCGGCGGGTCATCAGGTTGCAGTTGAAGATGACCTTCGCCTTGGTGGCGGCGATCGCTTCGGGGATGCCGCGCACCAGGAGGTTCGGCATGACGCTGCAGAAGAAATTTCCCGGTCCGATGACGACGGCGTCCGCGCCGGCGATTGCCGCGAGCGCCCTGGGATTCGCTTCCACCACGGGATCCAATCGGAGCGAGGCGGGATCAATCGACGGCGCCGCGCTCACCACATGCTCGCCACGGAGCGTACCGAGCGCGCCATCACCCGCACGGCAGGTCAGCACCATGCCTCGCGTGCTCACTGGAATGACATCGCCGCGCACGGCCAGCACCTTGCTCGCCGTCACCACCGCCTCCTCGAAACTCCCCGTCAAGCGTTCGAGCGCGGAAAGGAAGATGTTCCCGAAACTGTGGCCACGCAAACCACCGCGATCGAATCGGTACCCGAAGAGCTCGCGCATCTGCGCATCCGCCTCCGACAGCGCGACCAAGCATTGTCGCACGTCTCCCGGAGGAAGGACGCCAAGTTCGTCGCGGAGGACCCCGGTGGAGCCGCCGTCATCCGCCATCGTGACGATCGCCGTCAGGTGCACCGGATACTTCTTGAGGCCCGTGAGGAGCGCGTATTGGCCGGTTCCGCCGCCGATCGTCACGATGGAGGTCATATGGGTCAGGCTAGCATAGAAAAGCCGCCCGTATAAACGGGCGGCTTCATCAAAGCGCAAGGTCGTCATCGAGCGGTCGCGCCCGCTTCCCTTCGGCCAGCAGCCTTAGCCGATGGGCCAGGACGATGGTCATGGCCTTCTTGAGACGGTCATGGCGGAGCGCCAGGGCCACGTAGACGGCGAAGAGGGTGCCGAGGGCGTAGTAGTCG
>JBEEJS010000060.1:0-10885 GCA_041169025.1 Candidatus Parcubacteria bacterium | reverse complement strand
CTGACGGTCACGCTGGGCGCGCTGCTTCATGACATCGCCGATCACAAGTATCACGGTGGCGACAAGGAAATCGGTCCACGGACGGCGCGGGAGTGGCTGAACCGGATCGGCGTCCCGTCGGCAGTAACCGAGGAAGTCGTTGAAATCGTCTCGACCATCTCCTTTTCCGGACCGAACGGCACCAAGCGCATGCGGACCGTCGCCGGCTCCGCGGTCCGAGACGCGGACCGCTTGGATGCGATCGGTGCCATCGGCGTCGCGCGGACGTTCACCTACGGTGGCACCAAGAACCGCCCGCTCTACGATCCGGCCGTGCCGCCATCAACCGTCCCCGGAGTTATGACCACCCCGTCACTCAATCATTTCCAGGAAAAACTGTTCCGATTGAAAGATCTGATGGAAACCGCCGCCGGAGCCAGGATCGCCGCGGAACGGCATGCGTTCATGGAGGAATTCGTGGAGCGATTCACCTTGGAGTGTTCAGGTGAAAGATAGTTACGGTCCTGGTGAGACGCGGTCGATTCCATTTTGATCCCCACGAAAAACCGGTCCCGTGCAAAGGGTCGGTTTTTTTCGTATACGCTGAGCGAGACGGACTGACCGGCACATCCTCCGCTATGTCAACTCCTTGCAAAGATAGACCTGCCCCTTGTCATCCGCGCCGTTTTCGTACGGATGATACGCGACGGGGACATAGCCCTGTTGCACGTAGAATCGAATGGCGCCCTGGTTATTCGCATAGGTATCGACGTACACGCACTCCGCGCCCTCCGCCTTCGCATGCCTCTCCGCTTCCAGGAGGAGTTCTTTGCCGAGCCCCTTCGACCGAAATGCAGGCAGTATGCCGATCATGGCGATCGTCGCCTTCTTCCCGAAACACGCGACGCCAGCAAGCCCCTTGTCATGTTGAACGAGAACGAGACCGACAGGGACGTTCCCCTCGTCGTAGCGGCAAATCGCCGTACCGCCGGACATGAAAAGCGTCGCGAGCCGGTTTTTCAGCCACGCTTCATGTTGCGTGTTCGTCGAATCATAGTGAGATCCGCACTCCAACTCGATGATCAGCGGGAGAAAATCCGCGCGGAGATCATCGATATTCCGTCGTTGCATGTACATTGTGAGCCAACCATTAGGGATACGCTTACGGCATTATGATACCATGCGCCACCACTGCACCACCCTTGTCGAACTGCCGCTACTGCGCGATGGCGGACCGGAGGACAATGCCGTGATCAAGCTCTGCGAAGGCGCACAGACCTTCATCGGGAAGGTGCAGCGCCTCGCCGGCAAGTACAAGTTCCAGTTCACGATCATCTGAATGCACGAAAAAACGCGGCCTGTCGGGCCGCGTTTCCCATTTCCGCCTATTTTACCACCGAATACGTCGACACCACCTGGTCCAGGTTCGCCCGGTACCCATCCCAGTCGAACTCCGGGATCTTGCCGTCCTTGCCGGCCAGGACCTCCTTGGTGAATGTGAGCACTACGTAGTCGGAACCGACCTTGGTGGCGTACTCGTCCAAGGAGGATGCCTTCTCGCTCGTGAGCGAACCGGAATAGGTGTGGCAGAACGCCACGCTTCCCACGGTCACGCGCACGGAGGAAACGCCCTCACCGGTGCCGATGCAGCCGTCCTTCAGCTTGGCATCTCCGTCCTTCACGATGCTCATCCCCCACTTCGGAGCGAACTTGCCCTTGGACGGCCACTTGAATTGGAAGGCGAGCGTTTTGTTGACGTAGGTCTTCCAGCTGTCGTCGATGGTGACGGTCGTGGCGAGCTCCTTGCTTTCCCCGCCGGCGCCGTTTTCAGCGGACACGGCGTCTTTGTTCGTGGAATCAGAAGCGGCAGAGTCGTTGGTGTTGGCCTGCTGGGACGCGCAACCTGCGCCGATCAGAAGAAGCGAGAGTCCGAGTGCTGCGAGCGTCTTTGCAGAGCGCATGTGGGTGGGGTTTAAGGCTAACAGGCTAAGGATAGGCGGGGTGGTTTTTACGGTCAATGTGGGTAACTTTTGGGGTTTTTAGCCTTATTTCCCGTTTATCTTTGTCCGATATCATTGACAAACGATGGGGAATTTGGTATACATACGTGGCATAGCGCATACGCGCGCCATGACAACGACTACCCCCGGTAACGGGGTTTGAGGAGAGAAAAGTGACGCACACAAACGAGTCGGAGCTGCGACGTAAGTTGCAGCGCGCGAAACTGGACGCATTCTTGCTGAAGTACAAGGACGCCGAGACGAAGCCCGATGAAACCAGGCTGATGGCGCTGGAGCTCGAGACCGCATTGACGGAGCTCGAACTCGGCATCGACAGCGGTTCGTTCTGCGCGACGGACGCGGACATGCATGTCATCGGCGACGATGGCGAGCGGATGGCCGAGCACGACGTACGGGAGGCCATCGATTCGCTGGGCGCATACACTCAAACGGCCGCATTATACGCGGCGGGGAGTGCCCATGTCGTCGAAGTGCAGCTGGGCCGGGCACCCATCGAGGAAGAGGGCCTGGAGATCGATGTCACGATCGACTGGTCCGATGACGACGGTCCGGAGCTCATCCTCGAGGAGGGTGAGGATGACCGTCCGAGCGGGGTCGTCCTGCACTTTCCGCCACCCATCACCGTAACGGACGAAGAACGAAAGGTGGTGTGCAAGGTCTGGGACGCTCCTCTGGCCGGGCAAGCGGACGGTTGAGCTCTTGAGACACTTATGATGACCTCTCGCTTCAAGCGGGGGGTCATTTCATTTCTGCTTAACCCAGCGTCAAAATACCGTTTCAGGGCCGCCCCAGACCCCCTTTACAGAACCGCACTCCCCTGCTACGCTCCTCCTGTAATTCTACGTCGCCCTGGCCTCGGCTGGAGCGCACGCTGACCCTGGCCAGTTGGCCGGACTGATATGCTCGACAAGAAGCAAAAGGAAAAGATCATAGAGAAGTTCAAGACCCACGACAAGGACACCGGTTCCCCCCAGGTCCAGATCGCCATCCTCACGGCGGAGATCAAGGATCTTACGGGCCACCTCGGTGACCACAAGAAGGACTTCTCGTCCCGCAAGGGTCTCATGCGCAAGGTGAGCGAGCGCCGCCGCCTGCTCAAGTACCTCAAGCGCGAGGATTCCAAGGGCTACGTTGAGCTCACGGACGCGCTGAAGATCGCCGCGTAAACCAGCCAGGACGCCGGGGTGAATTCCCGGCGTCCTGAAATTTTTTCCGAGCGATGACGCCATCCGGACGCGCCCGCTCGCATACTCCCCCGGACATTTTTTCAGGGCCAAGGCCCCATCATCGACCCCTTTTATGATCAAACACAAGAGCCAACGCGTCGGCGTCTTCATGGACGTCCAGAACATGTATTACTCGGCGAAGAAGCTGTACAACAGCAAGGTGAACTTCGGCGCCATCTTGGAAACCGCGGTCGCCGATCGCCAACTCATCCGCGCCATCGCCTATGTTGTTCGCGCCACCGGCGACGAAGGCGCGTTCTTCGAGGCATTGAAGCATCGCGGTCTCGAGACCAAGGAGCGGCCGGTGCAAGTGTTCGAGTCCGGCGCGAAGAAAGCGGACTGGGACGTGGGCATGACGGTGGATGCCATTCGCATCGGCGAGATTCTTGATGTCATCGTGCTCGTTTCCGGCGATGGCGACTTCGTTGAACTGGTGGACTACCTCAAGCATCACGGCCGCCAGGTGGAAGTCATAGCGTTCCGCGAGACCACGTCATCCAAGCTCGTCGGCGTCGCGGATGATTTCATCGACCTCTCCAAGGAAATGGAGAAGTACCTCATCAAGCCGCCCACCGGCGGCGCCACGCGCAACCCGCAGCGCGGACGCTCTCCCCGGCCGCCGAAGGGCGGGTCCGTGGAGCGCGAGGTCGGCGAGAAGAAATCCGACAAGCCCGCCGCGCGGCGTCAGGACGAGGACCGCACGCCGCGAATCCACGCGAGCAGCGACGAGGAATAGGCGCCCGCCGCATCTGGCGCGCCACCAAAGATTGTCCCGCGATCTCACCGGCCCCGCACGTGCGTTGGCCGGACCGACCGCCGGAGAACCGACGGATTCACAACCTTAACCGTCCGGCATGGACGATCGTCCGAAGACAGGGAGACTTTGCGGATTTTTACAAAAAATCGCGCAACGTCTTGAGCCTTCGGAAGATTGATACCGCCGGCGCAATACGTTATGGAAGCCAAACGCTTTCAGACCGAGTGGGGCGGCAAGACGCTCATCATCGAGACCGGCAAGCTGGCCACGCAGGCCAACGCCGCGGTGACGGTGCAGTACGGCGACACGGTGATCCTGGCCACGGCCACGCTTGCCGCTTCGGCGCGCGCGAACGTGGAATTCTTCCCGCTCTCCGTGGAGTACGAGGAGAAGCTCTACGCCGCCGGCAAGATCAAATCCTCGCGCTTCATCAAGCGCGAAGGACGCCCGACGGACGAGGCGGTGATGACCGGCCGCATGATCGACCGCTCCATCCGCCCGATGTTCCCGGACGGCGTGCGTCACGACGTGCAGGTGGTCATCGAGTGCCTGTCCTGCGACCTTGAGAACGACACCGACATCCCTTCGCTCATCGGCGCGTCCTGCGCGCTCTCCATGAGCGACATCCCGTGGGACGGCCCGCTGGGTGGCATCCGCGTGGGTCGCGTGGGCGGCGAGTGGATCATCAACCCCACCTTCGAAGCGCGCGGCAAGGGCGACCTGGACGTAGTCGTCGCCGGCACGTTGGACAAGGCCCTGATGATCGAAGCCAACGGCACCGAGGTCCCCGAGGACGACATGTACGAGGCGATCATGTTCGGCCAGAAGCACCTGCGCGAACCGATCGAGCTGATCAACCAGGTGGTGGCCGCGTGCGGCCGCGCCAAGGTGAGCGCCGATTCGCTGCGCGGATCCATCGAGACCGCCGAGCAGAAAGCGGAGCGCCTGGCCGTCTGCGCCAAGGCCGAGGAATTCCTGAAGACGCGCTTCCCGGAGGTGCTGTTCGCAGGCGCCAACATCAACAAGACCGCGCGCCGCAACGCGCTGACCGTGCTCAAGAAGGAGCTCGCCGCGCACCTCGAAGCCGCTGGCATGGAGGAGGACAAGCGCGACATCGCCATCGATGAGTTCGACACCATGGTGGAGGCGGAAGTCACGCGCGCGATCCTGGAGCGCGGCGAACGCGTCGGCGGCCGCTCGCTGACCGAGATCCGCACGCTGACCGCCGAGGTCGGCCTGTACCCGCGCACCCACGGCACCGGCCTGTTCTCCCGCGGTGACACGCAGGTGCTCTCCATCGCCACGCTCGGCGCACCGGCTGACGCGCAGGTGCTCGACGGCATGGAAGAGGTCGGCAAGAAGCGCTACATGCACCACTACAACTTCCCGCCGTACTCCGTTGGCGAGACCGGCCGCATCGGCGGTGCGGGTCGCCGCGAGATCGGCCACGGCGGACTGGCGGAACGCGCATTGATGCCTGTCCTCCCGTCCAAGGAAGAATTCCCCTACGTCATCCGCGTGGTCTCCGAGGTCCTGGGCTCCAACGGCTCCAGCTCGCAGGGTTCCATCTGCGGTTCCACCCTGGCGCTCATGGACGCCGGCGTACCGATCAAGCGCCCGGTGGCAGGCATCGCCATGGGACTCGCATCCAACGCCGACATGTCCCAGTACAAGGTCCTCACGGATCTCCAGGACCTGGAAGACGGTTACGGCGGCATGGACTTCAAGGTCGGTGGCACCCGCCAGGGCATCACCACCATCCAGCTCGACACCAAGACCAAGGGCCTGAACGCGGCAATCGTGCGCCAGACCCTGGACCAGGCGCGCGTGGCACGCTTGCAGATCCTCGACGTGATGGAGAAGGCCATCGCCGCTCCTCGCGCCGACCTCTCGCCGTACGCGCCGCGCATCGTGGCGCTGAAGATCAACCCGGACATGATCCGCAACGTCATCGGTCCTGGCGGCAAGATGATCAACAAGATCATCGAGGAGACCGGCGTGAGCATTGACGTGGAGAACGACGGGACCATCACCATCTGTTCGGCCAACAAGGCCGGACTCGACAAGGCGGTGCAGTGGGTCAGCGATCTCACGCGCGAAGTGAAGGCCGGCGAGCTGTTCCCGAACGGCAAGGTCACCCGACTCATGGACTTCGGCGCGTTCGTGGAAGTGCTGCCTGGCCAGGAAGGCCTCGTGCACGTCTCCGAGATGGCGCCGTGGCGCGTGGGCAAGCCGGGCGACATGGTCAAGGTCGGCGACATCATCCCGGTGAAGGTCATCGAGATCGACGAGCTCGGCCGCGTGAACCTGTCGCTGAAGCGCGCTCGCACCGAGCTCGGCATCCCGCAGGAACCGCCGGCGGGCATGGGCAGCTCCGGCGACACCCGCTCTCCGCAGAACGGCGGACGCGGCGGACGCTAAGATCCCAACCACGCGCGGAACGCGCGATGAACGCATGAGCCACGAAGAACGCGGAACAACGGACCATGCGCCGAAAGAAGAGGGCGGGCAACGTGCCTCCCTCTTCTTCGCGTCCAGTCATGTGTCTCATGAACGGGCGGCGTACTCTCCGCCGGAATCAGCGGAGTCCGGCGACCGCGACATGCTCGGCATGCTTGTTAATGCCGGTGCTGTCGTGATCTTCGCGGTGTCATGCCTGCTCGTCGGTGCCGCTTCCGGCGGTCGCGACACGTTGTTGCAATACGCGCCAGCCAACACCGCACTGTACGCGCACGCATCGAGCCGCGAGTCCGCGGAGCTATTGCTTGCGCGGGATCCGCAGGCGCCGACAGACGTGCATCCGACGGAAGCGGCGTTCTTGCTGCTCCGCGACGACCCATCGTTCGCGTACGGCCGCATGCTGCTTGCCTGGCGCGGGCTTCAGGGACCCAGCGCATCGGAACGTGCGGCACTCTCCGCAGATGGCGCGGTCTCCTTAGACGCGCGCGCGTTCTTGATCGGCGCGGCACTTCCGCCGGGTGGCGGTTCACTAGATGCGGATGCCGACGTGCGCACAGCGCTCGCTTCTGCACGCTCCGTAAACGCCGTGCAAGGGTTCGCCGATTTCAACGCGATCGCTCCGATGATGGGGACAACGGCGAGCGCCAAGGGGTTCGCGGGTTTCGGGCGTTTAGTGTTCGCCGCGTCGGCAGCAGCGGACGGCGCGCTGCGTGTGAGTGCCGCGTCACTCTCCAGTGCGTCGCTCTCGGGAGCTTCGGGTACGAAGAGCCTGCGCCCGTGGTCCATCATCGCGCATTCGCATCAGACTCGTCATACCGCCGCGCCGGCCATCACGGCCCGTGGCGCCAAGCTCGTCGTGCATGGCCCCGCCAGCGACTACTCCCCTTTCGATCTCCTTTTCGGCAATGCGAACCTGACGCGCATGACGAAGGACAAGAATGCGCGCACCGCCCAGGAGTCAGCCGCGCTGCGAGAAACGCTCTCCGCTGGTACCGCGCTGTCGCTCATGCCGGAAACCGCAGCCAGCCACAGGCAGGACGTCCTTCTCCATCTTCCTGGCATCAGCCCGAAAGTCCTGATGGACCGCCTCTCCCGTTTCGCGTCGCATGCCTGGCCTGCTCGGTCACCGCTCCGACTCCCTGACGGGACCGTCGCCCCGGAGCTCATGGCAAACCTGAATCTCTATCATTACACCGCAGTCCCTGGTCATGTCGGTGCCGTAAGCCTGGCGCTCTCTGACTCTTCGACGGTTAGCATCGGTCCGGACGACCGTGGCGGATCGGTCTTAACCACGAACGTATCCCTTTTGAATCAATTTGAGCGAGGCAGCCCGGAACTTAAGGCAAATTGCTCCATGGTGGGTAATAAGTGGATAACCATGGTACTTAGTCCACAGGATATCCCAGCCTCAATTGCGCCTTATATCCGCTTTTCCCACATCACCTTGGGAGAAAATGTGGATAACCGGCTCTATTTCTGTGGATATGGTGCCTTAAATGGGGATAAGTAGGTGAATATCTTTTGTCAGAAGAACAATGACATTGTTCACCTATCTGTGGAAAAGTCGCCTCGTGGCGATTTTTTCCTTTCATGAAGCGAAATATCTATCCACTTGTGCGCATTGACCGCGGCCTTAAAAAAAGGTATACTGTTCTTATCAGTGAGTCGAACCTTCACAACTCAAAAGAACACAGGGAACTGCTCCGGACGCTGTCGGGATCGTTTCCCTCTTCTTTACTAATCCTTTTGCTCACCTTCGACAAAAACAAAAAACAAAGGTAACCAAAAGAGCATTCGGTATCCCTCACTAGCGCTTCGGCGCCCGAGGGTTGCTACCGGGGAATGGTAGAGGAGATTCTGTTCTTTTTTCCACTACGGATTCGATGTACGTTCGGGCGTATAACTGCCGCTTCAGAGCTTATGGAGCTGCGTTCTTACGCCCGTTAACGGGCTCAATTCATAGTGGCGCTTATCGGCGCTATTGAAGCTAGGCTTCGTCCTACGGCATCATAGCGCCGATTTTTATTTGGGTGGATTTCCCCGTTTATCCGCCTCATGCAGCGAAATTTCGCGTTTCTGGCCATGACGTTTTCGTGACTTTGACTTTCGAACCCTTGCCATTTGCCAGTTCTCCAGGAAATCGGTATAGTGAGCGGAGTTATCGAATCATGGCGGCCAATTATGGCGGCCTTTCGTCATCATTTGCTGCCAATCCTATGTTGAACCCAGCCTTCGTCAAAGAAATGGAAGCCGAGCTCCTCAAGGAAGAAACGCGGCTCAAGGGTGAGCTGGCCGAGTTCGCCAGCCAGAACCCAAAGAACACCGACGACTACGACGCCAAGTTCCCCAACATGGGCGACAAGGAGGATGAGAACGCTGAGGAGGTCTCCACCTACAGCACCAACCTCACCCTGGAGCGCACCCTGGAAGGCAACCTCCGCGACGTGGAGAAGGCCCTGGAGCGCATCAAGAAGGGCACCTACGGCACCTGCAAGTACTGCAACAAGCCGATCGACGAGAAGCGCCTCCGCGCCCGCCCGTCGTCCTCCTCCTGCATCGATTGCAAGAAGTCGTTCACCAACGAATTCTAACCCTATGACCGAGCGCTCCGAGTTCCGTGCCGCAGAAGCGGAATACGCGAAGGGAGCGCTCGCCTCGGGAAAACCGCGAGCGCCGTGGCTGTCATACGCAGCTGCGGCGCTTTGTTTCATCGTTGATCGCGCGTGCAAGGCGGGCGCGCTCACCGGCGTGACCGCGGGCTGGCGCGGCACGCTGGAGTTCACGTTGTTCCGCAACACGGGTATCGCGTTCAGCATCCCGGTGCCTGATCTGGTGTTTTGGCCGGCTGCGGTGATGGCGCTGGCGCTGCTGGCGTATGCGTACGCGCGCACTTGCCGACGTGATCCGTACGGGGCAGGCGCATTGATGTTCATCCTGCTCGGCGCCCTCTCGAATCTGTTTGATCGCGCAGTGTACGGTGCGACGATCGATTACCTTCTGATCGCGGCACGGTCCGCGGTGAACGTGGCGGACGGGATGATCATCGGGGGGCTGGTGGCGCTGTTGTGGCGATGGCGGTGAGCCGGTTTCCACGCGTCCGGTTACGTAGTGATTTCAGGGTCGCCGGCATTGACCGGTGACTTTTTCATTGCTAGAGTCGCTACAGTTCGTTTATGCCGCGCCTCGCGCGGATCGGAGTCGGTCATGTCGGATAGGAAGAGGGATTTGAAGATGAAGGTGTGGGCTTGCAGCATGGCGAGCATCGCTGCGATGTATCTTGCCGGCACCTCGTTGCCGAATATCGCGGATTCTGTCGTGGCGACGATTATCGGTGCAATCTTCGTGTATGTTGCGGTCCTGAACGCACGGCGCCTGGGCCAGGCCGACGTGATGGCAAAGCCGATGTCGCTTGCCGCCTTGGAGCGTGAGCGTCTCTACGAAGTCCTGTGGTTCGCTCCGAAGACGCTGACTATAGAAACGGCGCAGGGGAACTTCGAGTCGGGAAGCCTTGCGCTTCTCCTCCCCATCGGCAAGAGGACTCCGTTGCTCTTCTTGCATGCGGGTGTTGATCGGCTTGAAATGGGCGCGAAGTATCGCAAGGTCGGTGGCGGAAACCTCTTCGAGGAACAGCTCGTTTCTGAGGTGGCGTGTTAGGAATAAGAGGGAATGCATATCTCGATAAAGACCCGCATGCGCGGGTCTTTTCATATCTTGTGCCCCAGCACCGGTATGGTGAGGTGCTGCCGCGCTGTCTCCCCTTTGAGCCGCGTGAGCTTGCGTAGCGGCACGTCCCCGCGCGCCGTGGCATGCTGCGCCCCGTGATGCGCTGCCTCGCTCCCACCCAGGCGCACCGCGTGCTTGCCGAATTTATCCGCCAGGAGATCTACCGCGCCATACAAGCGTTTCATTTTTTCCATGGCGAGCGGTTTCTCAAAGAGATCCATTTGTTGCGCGCCAGCTTCAGCGAGTCCGAGGAGGACCACGCCAGTGGCACGGTACTGCGTGCGCGGATGGTACAGCGAAGCGAACGCGTCGCGCACCACGATGTCCATCTCCAACGGATACGCCGTCGCTCGCGTGAAGCGCACTTCGGTTCCGGCATAGGAGAAGTCCTGCTTCTTCAGGAAAATCGCCGCGCCGCGCGCAGCAAGATTGTGACGACGGGCCTTGATACAGGCGTTCTCAAGATTTTTCAGCAGCTGAGCATAGATGAACGAGCGGTCCGCCGACGCCGGCGTGAACGTGCGTGTCTTGCCGATGGTGGCGTATGACGTCTTGTCTGCGGTGACCACCGGAAACACCGCGATGCCGTTCAGTTCCTGCCAGGTCTCTATGGTGGGCTTAGTGAACCGCGCGGTCACCCACTCCTCGCTGCGGCGCGCGAAGTCCAGCGCATCCTTCACTCCAAGCGTGTGCAGGTATGCGGCGGTGCGCGGCCCGAT
>JBEEJS010000059.1:0-7602 GCA_041169025.1 Candidatus Parcubacteria bacterium | reverse complement strand
CGGTTTTCTTCTTCACCGTCTTGGCGACGACGCCCGCACGTACGACCGACGCGTTTATTTGCGCACCATCCAACGTACCGATGATGCTCACGTGATCCCCGACCTTGATGTCCGTGGCGAGAGCGGGCGCTCCGCGCCTGGTGATGGTGGCGTTCGTGAGATCGACCGGATGGTTGTCGTACTTGGCGCCGTTCAGGTTTATGGAGATCAGCGTTCCCATGACGCCAGTGACCGTTCCGGCGAATATCGTCCGAGCCCGAAGGGATGCGTCCGCGACGGTACGCGACACCTGGCTTTGCGCGGTGATCGGTCCCGTGGAAACGACCGCATCACCGACGCGGACGTCCGCGAACGTCAGCGCAGGCGCATCTGCGGTTTCCGCCAGCGTAGCGCCCGTAACGTCGATGGCATACGCGCCGCCCTTCGTCGTCACCGTAAGCGTGGTCGCTTCGATCGCCGAGACCGTGCCGGAAACGACGTCTTTCGGCGCGGGAGCCTTCTTGACCGCAACCGACTTGGCGGGCAGCGCGGACGCCGATACGGCAACAGGAACGAGCGCCGGCATGAAGACGGCCAAGGAGAAGAGGAACGCGCGCATGGATCGAAGCCTTTTGGTCATACGATGCAATGAGTTCAATGTTGGTCTTCCTCTATACGCCTCCAGCCGCTCCGTTCTTTCACGCTCATCCTGCCAGCGCGTTCGCAAGAAGGGCGAGCCCCGCCAGCGTCATGACCGCCATGATGATCCATCCGAGCCCGTTCGAAACGCGGCCGTTGACGTGCACCCCCATCACCGCGCGGTCACTGGAGATATGCAGGATGAGGAACATCAGCGGCGGAGCGACCAATCCGTTGAAAATGGCGGTGTAGTACAGCATCTTGAACGGCGGAATGCCGATGAAGTTGGTCACCAGGCCTATGACGGTCGCGATGATGATGACGCCGTAGAACACCCGTGCCTCGTGGAACTTCCTGTTCAGGCCGCCGCCGATGCCCGCCGCCTCGACTACGGCGTATGCGGCGGATCCGGCAAGGATCGGCACGGCGAGAAGACCGGTCCCGAGGATGCCGAGCGCGAAAATGACCGACGCGAAGTTCCCTGCCAGCGGACGAAGCGCCTCGGCAGCCTGCGTGGCGGTGTCGATGCTCCGTATGCCGTGCGCGCCGAAGGTCGATGCGGCGGTGACGATGATGAAGAACATCACCAGGTTGGAGAAGACCATGCCGATGGCGGTATCGAGGCGCATGTCGCGCACGTCACGGGCAGACACCACCGGCACGGCGCCCGGGACGGCCACGCGACCCGATTCACGGTCCTCTTCCACTTCCTGATCGGATTGCCAGAAAAAAAGGTATGGCGAGATGGTCGTGCCCAGGATGGCGACGATGTTCAGCAGGTACGCGCGATCAAAGGAGAACGCCGGCACGAAGGTGGAGTACGCGATCGCGCCCCAATCCTGATGGATGACGAACGCGGCGACGACGTATGCCAGGAGCGAGAACGTGAGGTACTTGAGGAACCGGGCGTATGCCGCGTACGTGACGAAGATCTCGAGCAGCAGCGATGACGCGGTGATGACGATGAGCCACAGCACCGTCGGCAAGCCGAACAGCAGTTGCGTGGCGGAGGCCATCGCACCGAGGTCGGCGCCGATGTTGATGGCGTTCGCCGCGAACAGCAGCGTGATGGCGCCGACGAGGATGGGGCGCGGATAGCGGCGTTTGATCACCGTCGCGAGGCCTTCGCCCGTGACCATGCCGATACGACCGCACATCTCCTGGATGGCGATCATGAACGGGGTCGCGAAGAGCGCCGTCCAGAGTTGGCCGTAGCCGAACTGCGCGCCGGTCTGCGAATACGTGGCGATGCCGGACGGATCGTCATCGGCGGCACCGGAGATGAATCCGGGACCGATGCGTTTGAGGAAGGCAAGGAAACGCGACATGGTTCAGCGGAACAGTCCGTAGCGGCGGACGATTTCAAGATAGACGAGCGCGCAGACGAGGAAGACGCCGAGAGCCGCGGGGATGGCCTTCGCTGGACCGATCTTCGGGGCAAGCAGCGCCACGGCGATCATGTACGGCACCCAAGAGACGAGCGTCCCGACGAGGACCAGCCAGGCGTGCTGCGCGACAGCCTCACCGCCACGCGTTTCGCCGATGAACAGATATGCCACCACCGTGAATACCGGGACCAACGTGGCCAGTCCGGAAACGAGGCGGTTATCGCTCTGTTCGAAGGCGACGATGAGCGCGGTGACGGTGCCGCCGGTGAGGAAATAGACGAGGTAGTTTCTGAAGAGTTGGGTCATTGGAAGGCCTGAATGGCACGGGGTGAAGTATACCAAAAACACTGCTTCATGCCCGCCCGAGTCAATGCCCTCAACGCATGAGCCGTGTCTCGATGGGGACATGCCCTGTTTCACGTGGCGATATTCTTGCAGTATACTATCCACATGAAAAGCACTCGTAACGCCGCCTTGTCCGTTCTCGTCACGGCCGCCTGCGCGGCGTTTCCTTTCGCGGCCGCGGCCCACGAAGCGTACGTGCTCCCGTACGATGAATTCTGGGAAGGCATCCGCTCACCCATGAGCGCGTCCGCGCTCTCCGCGCTCGCAAGCCCGGCGAACGTCCAAGTCATGTTCGCGGTCGTGGGTGGCACGCTCCTGGTACTCGCGCTGAACTTCTTCCTGCGCCTCACCCGTTTCGGGCGGGCACTGCATGCGTTCCCGGAGCGGTTCTCGTTCCTCGGGCCGCTGTTCGTTCGCGGCACGGTAGCGCTCGCGTTGCTGGCCGGCGCGCTGAGCGGGTCGTTCCTCGGCCCGGAGCTCCGCATCGACCTCATGCCCTTCGCGGGCGCGGTCCGATGGTCGCTCGTGGGCGCCAGCGCGCTCATCGCGGCAGGCTTGTTCACCGAGGTCGCGGCGGCGGTCGCTTTGGCCGTTTTCGGCCTGGGATGCGCCGTCTTCGGTGCATACCTCCTGACCTACCTGAATTATTTCGGTGAACTGCTGGCGCTACTCCTCTTCGGCATGCGCACGTGGTCGTTCGACCGTCTCATCTTCGGCCCCCTGCGCCGTTTCAAGGGATGGGACAAGTACGCCACGACCATCATCCGCGTCTGCTACGGTTTCGCCTTGCTCTACGCCGGCATCAACGTGAAGCTGCTGCACCCTGGTCTCACCGAGGAGGTCGTGGAGCAATGGCATCTCACCAGCTTCCACGCGCTGTTCCCCTCGGATCCCCTCCTGGTCACCTTCGGCGGCGGTCTCGCCGAGGCAGCCATCGGACTCTTCATCATCATCGGTTTCGAGATGCGCCTGACCGTCCTCATCAGCCTGTTCTACATCACCCTGTCCCTTTTCTACTTCCGCGAGCTCGTCTGGCCGCACATGCTGCTCTATGGCATCTCGCTCGATCTCCTCGTCCAACCGGAAGTCTTCACCCTGGATCACTTCCTGTTCGAAACGCACCGCAAGGCGTTCCAATGGTGGAAGCGGCCGTTCCAGCCGCATGGCGACGGCATGAGCCGCGAAAAAAGCTCCTGATGAGGGAGCTTTTTCGATGCACCGACCTCTTGCGGTGCCGCGAGAATTCACAAGCCCCGCTTCACGCTCTGGAACAACCGGCTCGAGTTCAACAGGGGGAAGAAATCCGTGAAGAAATTGTAGAACGCCGCGAACGCCGGGCCGGCGACGCCGGTGAGCACCAATGCGAAGCCGATGAGGTTCGAGAACACCCAGATGACCGTGTCGCCGCGGATCACCGAGAAGGTGCGGCGGCCGAGTTCCACCATCTCCGGCAGGCGCGAGATGTCGTCGTTCATGATGACCACGTCCGCTGCTTCAACCGACACCGCGGTTCCCCCGCCGCCCATGGCGATGCCGACGTCGGCACGCGCCAGTGACGGCGCGTCGTTGATGCCGTCGCCCACCATGCCGACCGGACCATCCTTCAGCAGCTCCTCGATGACGGCGAGTTTTCCTTCAGGCGTCACGCCGGCGCGGTATTCCGTGATGCCGAGCGCCGCGGATACCCCGCGTGCCACTTGTTCGCGATCGCCCGTGAGCATGATGATCCGCCGCACGCCGAGCTTGCGCAGTCGCGCCAGGCTCTCGGGCGCCTCCGGGCGCGGCACGTCCGCCACGTCCAGCGCTCCCAGAAGACGTCCGCCCACCGCCACGTATGCCACGGATCCCGTCGCCGCCGAGTATGGCGCGGGAGCCTTGAGTCCAAGCTCCGCGAACAATGCCTCCGTGCCGACGACGATATCCTCGCCATCCGCGCGGACGCGAACGCCGCTCCCCTTGAACACCTCGAAGGACTCCGCGACTCCCGGCTCACCGGCCTGCTTCACCGCAGCATGGAACGCCGCCCGACCAACCGGGTGTTCGGAGTACCGCTCCGCCATGGCAACGACCCTCCAGAACCGCATGGTCTCCACGCCCGGCTCGAGACGGACGTCCCGCACCGAGAGTTTGCCGTAGGTGAGCGTGCCGGTCTTGTCGAGCACCAGGGTGCGCATGCGCCCGAGCACGTCCAGCCATTCGCCGCCCTTCACCACCACGCCGCGTTCCGCCGCCTTGCCGAGCGAGGCGGTCATGGCGAGCGGAATGGCCACCGCCATGTCATCCGCGCACGCCACCAGGAAAAGCGCCGCGGTCATGCGAAGATCGCGCGTCAGGGCATAGGTCAGCGCGCCGAGGAGCAGCACCAGGGGAAGGAACGCGCCGGCGAACCTGTCCGCCATGCGTTCCGCGCGGGATTTGTTCTTGGCCGATTCGCGCATGAGCGTCGCCATCCGCTCCAGCGTCGAGTCCGCGCCGACGCGCGTGGCGCGGATGCGCAACATGCCGTCCTCCACCAAGGTGGCGCAGACCGCGTGGTCGCCGGGCAGTTTCTCCACGGGGACCGACTCGCCGGTGACGGGCGCTTCGTTGACGTTGGCCTTGCCGCTCAAGATGAGGCCATCGACCGGCACGCGCTCGCCCGGGCGCACCACCACGACGTCATCGACCGCGATCTGGGCCACGGTGCAGGGCTCCAGCCGCCCGCCATCGCGTTCGCAGGTGGCGGTGACCGGCACGAGCCGCATCAGTTCCTCCACCGCGTCGCGCGTGCGCGATTCGGTGCGCCAATCGAGGATGCGCGCTGACGTGAGCATGAGCGCGATGAAACCCGCCGAACGCGTCTCGCCCGTAGCATAGGACACCGCGACGGCGAACATGTTGAAGATGTCGATGCCGATACGGCCGCGCTTCAGCGCTTTCAGCGCATCCCACGCCGTGGGGAGCACCGCGATGATGGCGAGCACGAAAAGCGGCCCGCTGATGCCGAACGCGTAATCCGCCGCGAATGCCATGACGAGCAGTGCGGTGAGCGCGTACTCGCGGCGAGGCGAGACGAGGAAAGACTTCCACATAAAAAAATCAAACGCCCATCATGCGGTGCAGGATGGCGTCGTTCAGCCATGAAGGGAACGTCCGCGCGGCCCACGTAAAGGCGATGCCGGATGATGGCGCGAGATACCGATGCTTCGGTTTCCGGGCTTCAATGGCCTGGACGATGGCGCGTGCCGGAACCCGCGCAGGAACGCCCCCTTTGTCCCAGAACTCCCGCTCGCACCGCTTCAGCGCCTCCCAGCGGCCCTTCCATGCGCTCTCCGGACGCATCCACAGCCACTTCTGCGCGTTCATGCGCTGGTTGAAGCCGGTATCGATGTTCCCGGGTTCGATGGCGACCACGTCGATGCCCATGCCCGCCGTTTCGCGGCGCAATCCGTCGTTCATCGCTTCGAGCGCGAACTTGCTCATGGCGTATCCGATGACGTACGGCACCGGGATGACGCCGGCGATGGACGTGACCGTGACGATCCGCCCGTGCCGCCGCGCGAGCATGGCCGGCAGCGCCGCCTGGATCACGCGCAGCGTCCCGAAGACGTTCGTCTCGAACAGTGCGCGCAAACGATCCTCCGGCATCTCGGCGATGGGTCCGGAGTCGCCGATGCCCGCGCAGCCAAGCAGGACGTCGTGTTCGTTCTGCGCGGCGAACGCGGCATGCGCAGGAACGGTGACGTCAAGGACGGCCGTGCGGAGGCGCGATCCGTGCGCCGCGCGGTGCGGATCGAACGCGCGAAGCAGGTCTTCGTTCCGGTCCGTGGCGATGACCGAATGGCCGCGCTGCAGCAGGAGCAGCGCGGAGGCGAAGCCGATGCCGCTGGCGGCACCGGTGATGAGGATGGTTTGTGATCGCATATATGCCAATAGTACACGCCCAAGGCGATTTCAGGAACGGGTGCGGGAACCCGCATAGGCGACCATGCGCCGCTACGCGTTCATGACGACGACTCCCGCGGCGACGAGCGCGGCAGCGACGCCTTTCCGCAAAACGTTTTTCGCGGAGAGATCCTCGCTCCCCAGCTTCGGCGCGATGACGGTGAGCGCCGCGCCGAACAAAAAGACGAACAGCGTCGACGTGCTGCTGATGGCCTGCACGAGCGCCACCGGGGCGAGCAGCAAGGCGTAGCGTACGCCGAGTCCGCCACCCAGGTTGATGAGCTCGTTCGCGCCGTTGATGCCGAGCACCGCGCCGGTGCTCGCGCGGAGCAGCGCGATGAACTGCCGCAAATACCTCGGAATGGAGAGGAGCACGATGCCGAAGACCGCCTCGCCTGCGAACGTCCAGAACGTCACGCTCCAGAATTCGTCCTTCACGGCGTAGAACTTGAAGATGAGCGTCGAGACCGCCAAGGCGAGCGTGCACGCCAGCATCCGCAGTACGAAACGGGATTTCATCTTCCTGAAATGGAACGACGGATCCAGCGACAACAACACTGCCGCGATTACCACCATAAGCCCGCCCAGACCCTGCACAAGCGTGAGGCGCTCTCCCAAGAAGACGTACGCCAGCGTCGCGCCCCACACGGTGGACGCCTGGAACATCGGCGCCACCACGGACGCTTCTTCCGTCTGCAGCGCCTGCAAATAGAAGAGCAGCGCGCCCATATACAGCACGCCAGATGCAGCAACGGCGAGCACCGCTTGGAGCGGAACACCCAGAACCTGCGGACGGAACCACCAGATGAACGGCATCAGGAACACGCCCAGCAGGGACGTGAAGGCCATGAGCACTGCGGTGTCATGATCCTTGAAGAACCGTTCCACCAGGTACTTGTCGATATGCGTGGAGATCGCCCAAAGGACGGGTCCCGAGAACGCCAAGAGGATCCACATAACCCGATGCGCAGCGCGTTACCGGTGCTAGAGCCCGAGCATCCGATCCACGCTCATGGCGCCTGCGCCGGAGACGAGAAGCGCCGCGGAGATGCCGAGGTTCAACGTATCAAGTTCCCAACCGTTCACCGTCGTGGACGCGTACGGCACGTGCCACTTGGAAACCTTGAGGGAGATCGCGCCGAGCATGATGATACCGAGGCCGATGACGGCGTACTGCGTCAGGAATCCCAGGATGACCGCCGCTGCGCCCAGCGGCTCCGCCAACGAAAGCAACCGCATGACGTTCAGCATGCCCGGAGTCAGCCGATCCGAAGGTTGCATCTTCCACATGCCGCGCTTCATGAGTCCGTGCGCCATGAACGTGCCA
>JBEEJS010000058.1:0-5279 GCA_041169025.1 Candidatus Parcubacteria bacterium | reverse complement strand
TCGCGCCGCGTTCCTCAAAGGCGCGTACTACGTCGGCAAGGGCGGCATGCTGCTGCTCGCGCCGCAGATCCATTTCGGTGACCGCGTGTCGTTCCAGCCCATCGGGCTCGGCGCGATGATCTACCAGAACGGCAACAATCCGATGTCCGCGAGCTGGTTGCACCGGAGCGTCGACGTCGCCGTGCAGAGCGCGCTCGCCATCCGCATCTGGGAAGGCGCCACGCTCGCACTGAACGTGTCGTGGTTCCTGCCGAACCCCATCGACGCGTCCAAGGGCGTCGTGGACGAGACCAAGAACACGATCGACCAGGTGAAGAACGACGTGGACGTGCTCAAACAGAACTCGACCACCGTCACGAACACCGTGAACCAGATCAAGACGGACGTGCAGAACAACGTCGCAAACACGGATCTTGCCAGCACGAACGCGACGAATGCCGCGAACGGACTGTCCGCCGCAAACAACCTCACGGGCGTGGACGGATCGAAGATCAAGGACGAGTCCAAGAAGACCGGCAAGGCGTACGGCGACGCCCTGCTCCAGCCGTACGTAGGCATCAGCCTTCTCTGGACCTTCAAGTGAATCGCAACGCGCGTCATGCGTCCGCATGACGACAAAGGACCGCCGCATCAAGCGACGGTCCTTTTCCTTTTCCCGCGCGCGCGGCGCGGCAACGGATCTTAGAGCAGCGAGTCCTTCACCGGCTTGGCGACGCGGAACTTCACCACGGTCTTGGCGGCGATCTTGATGGCGGCGCCGGTGGCCGGGTTGCGGCCCATGCGAGCCTTGCGGTGCACCTTCACGAGCTTGCCGAGATCGGCGACGGTGAACTGGCCGTTCTTCTTCACTTCCTTGACCGCGAGCGCGTGGAGCTCCCCGAGGAAACCTGCGACATCTTTCTTAGACATGCCGGTCTTGTCGGCGAGAGCGGACACGACCTGGGACTTGGACATCTTGGCCATACGGGCTTTGCGATGAAATTGAGGAGTAATGTACGGAGAATAGCGCGACACGCGTGTGAGGACAAGAAAGATGTCCACAGCCCCTCTTTTCCCGCATGGCCGAAAGACCCGCAAAAGACGTGGCGTTTGCGGAAAAAAAGCGGACGCCGGCCAGTTGGCCGACGTCCGGAGAAGCGCGATGATCAGGGAGAAGTCGAAAGCTGTGGTGCGTTGCGGTCGGCGGCGGGCGCTGGCGGGAAGACGCTGTGCACGAGGTCGGCGATGTCATGGATCTCTTCGGGAGAGATGTTGCGGTGCGACGGTATGGGCGAGGGCTCTCGCGCATCGACGTCATCTGATGACGGCACGGTCTCGGGTTCGGCTCGCACTGGCTGCGTTTCCGCAACGAGTTGCGATATCGCGGTATCGATGATCTCTTCGCCTACCGTATCGATGCACGGTGCTGCGTCTTGCCCGGAAAGATCGACGTCATTGGAATCCACGATGGTCCAGGTGCCCGGTGGAAGCGCTTCCACCGATTCGTGCCGCCCGTACCGCATGGCCGAGCCGAAATCGATGAACGTGCCGGTGAACGCGCGCGGAGTCAGCGCGGCAGTCGCGATGATGAACTCCAGGAGCGAACTCGGTGAGACCTGGATGATCGTGCCGACGTCCAGCGACGCCTCCCACGCGGCTTCGTCCGCCTGTTGCGCGATATCCCGTTCACGCTGCGCCTTTTCACGGGCGGTCGCGATCGCGAGGTTCGCTTCGATGGCGGATTGCATCCGCGCGTACTTCTCGGGAGCGTACCCGATCGCACGCAGATCGCCTTTCAGTTCGCGCACGATGTCCTGCGACACCTTGAGCGCATACCGGTAGGTCAGCGCGTCCAGTCCTTCGAACCGGAAGAAACCGGAATCGATGTCCTTGGCTGCATGCGTGACGGCGAGCAGGTTGATACGGCAGTGCCGGATGAACATCTGCTCCTCGGCATGTGCACGGAGCGTGACGAAAAGCGCCACGATGGCCGCAAGTGAAACGCAAACGGCCGCAATGGCCGGAAAAATGAACGGTTGCAACGTATTCACCGTGATGTTCATTGGGAACCCTCCTTCAACGGGAACGCGCTACCGTACCGTATGTTGGCTAGATTGTCAAGAGTTACGGGCAAATCCCGCAAAAAGAGGCCATTCCGGCCGTGATTCCGCCTTAATCGGGCTTCCTCCTACCGGGGAAGCGAAATCCAAAGACACCGCGAAAAGCGCGATCGCCTTCCCTTCCAGGAATGGGGCGCGCGCGCCGTATTTGAGGTCGCCAACGATAGGCGTCCCGAGCGATTTCATCGCCAGCCGGATCTGATGCGAGCGGCCGGTCACCGGCTTCACCTCGATGAGGCTCTTGCCGTCTTCACGCGCGAGCACGCGATACGAGAGCTCGGCGTATTTGGAACCGGGAACCTCATGGTCATGCGCCGTCGCCACGTTGGCGCGTTCGTCTTTCACGATCCACTGTTTCACCTCGCCATGATCGGCGCGCGGCGCGCCCTCGACGGCCGCCCAGTACGTCTTGGTCACGGAGTGCACGCGGAACTGCTCCGACAGCCGCGCCGCGCCCTTGCTCGTCTTGGCGAACACGACGATGCCGCCCACCGGCCTGTCGAGGCGGTGGATCAATCCGAGGAAGACGTTGCCGGGTTTGGCGTCGCGCTCCTTGATGAACGCGCGGACGCGTTCCAGCAGCGAGTCGTCACCGGTGGCGTCGCCTTGGGTGAGGAGGCCATGCGGCTTCACCACGGCGATGCAGTGGTTGTCTTCGAAGACGACGTGCGGCGCGTTCATACGCGCGTGCGGATCGTGATTCCTGCCGGCAGCAAAAAGCCGCGCTTGTTCTTTTCGGGAAGCACCAGTTCCACGCTGACGGTCTTGGCGCCAGGCATGGCGTCACGGACGGCCTGCTCCACGACGAGCGCGGGGAAGCCCATGGAATACGCGTTCACCAAAAGATGCGCGCCGGGCGCGAGGATCTTGGCGATATTGCGAAGCAAAGGAAGGAGATGCGTATCGAAGCGCCAAATCTCGCGGTTCGGACCGTGACCGAAGGCCGGAGGATCCATGATGATGCAGTCGTACTGGCGGCCGCGGCGGACCTCGCGTTCCACGAATTTGGTGGCATCGTCCTCGATCCAACGCACGGGCTTCTCCGCCAAGCCGGACAGCATGGCGTTGGCGCGGGCGCTGGCGATGGCGGTGCGGGACGCATCCACGTGCACCACCTCCGCGCCGGCGGAAAGCGCGGCGAGGGTGGCGCCGCCGGTGTAGCCGAAGAGGTTCAGCACCTTAGCGCCCGGATTCAGGTTGGCACGCAGGAACGCCCAGTTGGCGGCTTGCTCCGGAAAGAGGCCGGTGTGCTTGAAGGTGAACAGGCGGAGGCCGAACTTCAGGGACTCCCATCCGATGGTCCAGTTTTCCGGCGGCTGCGTGATGATGCGCCAGGTCCCCTCTTCGCCGGACTGCTCAAAGCGGGCCATGGCCTGGTTCCAGGCTTCCGGCTCGGACGGCGACCACAGCGCCTGCGGTTCAGGACGCGCGACAATCACCGCACCGAAGCGTTCCAGCTTCATGCGGTCGCCGCTGTCGAGCAGCTCGTATTCTTCCCAGATGGCCTTGTCGCGACCGAGCGTGGAGAGGGGTTCCATATGGAGCGGAGTATCGCGCATTTTCGGGGTTTTGTAAATGGGGGCACGGCTCTACGGACCGGTCCCGAGGAGAGCGCTCGTGAACGCGGCCGCGTGAAAAAAAAGTCGCCCACCCTGGAGTTCCAGGATGGGCGCGCGATGAGAGAGGCGGTTACTTGGTGACGACCGGGAAGGCCTTCACGAAGACGCTGTTCGCCAGCTCGACGACCTCTTTGACCAGGTCGGTCTTGCCGTTACCGTCGGCGCGGAAGACTTCGTACGCGACGCCGAAGCCCGGCATGCGGTGGATGAGCACCAGGTGATCGCCCTTCTTGGCGTCGATCCAGGTGAAGTAGGCCACGTCGCTGCCCAGGCTCTGCAGCGGCTTGACGACCGCGCCGGGATTCTGGGTAAGCACGTAGCTCGCGAGCTCCGAGAGCTTGCTGCTCACCTTGTCGGTGGCGGTGTTGAACATCGATGCGCCAACCGTGACGCTGGTGGTGTCAGTGGAGAAGCTGCCGTCCTCGACGATGACGTAGTCGCCGATCTTGGTGCCGGCGTCCGTCAGGCTGATCGAGCTCCACTTGTCGGCTACCGCTTCGTTCTTGATGGCGAAGCGGCCCATGATGGGCGTGCGTGCCTGCGCGTCTTGCGCGGCGACGAAGAGCGGATTCGAGAGCAGGAGAACCATGGCGAACTGCGAGAATGTGAAGAACTTCATCTGCTGAAAACTCCTTGTACGGTACGATTACCGTGCTTAGACTATAGCACAAATTCGCCATTTTGTCAATAGTTTTTGTCAGATTTGCGAATCGAAATATCTCTCAACACAGCCAAAAAAGCACCTGATGGATTCAGGTGCTTTCTATATTTAACGTCGAGTGACTTATTTCCCTAAGAAATACAGTACGTTGGATAGATTCCGCTCGTACCAAGCCTTCTCATCGATAAGCCCCTTTCCCCGGGTGACCCACGCCGCCCACCCACGGGCATGATCGGCTTCGGGCGTCCCCTGCCCGCCATATGAGGACCAGGCGGCCTTTTCGCGCTCCAAGATATCCGAAGATTCTTTGAGCGCGCCGCTCGACTGTGCCCGCTCAACGGATCCAAGCACGTCCGGCGAAAGCATCGTCAATTCATAGATGCGGATCTGCGACTGCGGCAGTCGCGCCAGCGCCAGGTTGGCATGGAAGACGAACTGCTCCACCGGGAACACGCAGACGAGTCCGAACATCCAGAGGAACAGCGTGGCGGTGAAACGCAGGATATCGGCGTGCGCCTTGGCGAACACGCGCGTGAACAGCCAACACAGCAGGATGGCGCAGAACAGCACCGTGTACGCGGCGAAGAACTTCTCATAGCTGAAGCCGTAGTACGTGACATACAGCCCCATGCGATGCGCGGCGGATGCCAGCAGGAAGAACGAGGCGAAGGTGAACGCGCTCAGGAGGTATTGCACGCCCTGCGACGTCTTGCGGTACGTCCCCGCGAAGATGAGGATGTTCAGCACCGAGAGCCAGAACAGCTGCCAGAAACCGCTTTTCACGGACGCTTCCACGTCCTTGAAATCGAACGGGAGTGCGCCGGCCCAGAGATGCTTGGCCTGGATGAACAGGAACAGCGCGTACAGCGCAAGGATCCCTCCAAGCACGATGCCGGCGAT
>JBEEJS010000057.1:0-3458 GCA_041169025.1 Candidatus Parcubacteria bacterium | reverse complement strand
CTTCCGGAGTGGCAGCATGACGTTCGTGACCTTCGCGGACCGCATCGGCCGCAGTCCGGCGCGGAGTTTCAGATGCGTGATGGACGATGCCAGCAGCGTGGGGTCCCAGGGGCAGTAGGCGTTGGTGATCGGGACGCCCATGTCGACGTCGTCGTCCCATGCCAGATCGGACTGCACGAAGACGATGGCGCGGACGGATGCCGGGAGGGGATTGGACTTCGCGTAGGAGCGGAGCAGCAGCGTCCCCATGGAATGCGCCACGATGACCGTCGGTCGCCCCCTTTCCAGGTACGCGCGCAGGTCGGCATGCGTGCGTGCGGCGACGGCCATGGCGCGTTCCGTGAAGTAGTACCGCAAGATGAACGCCGGATTGCAGAGGTTCCACGGCCGTACGTCACGCTCCAGTCCCCAGCGGAAGACCGAAGCCGTACCGTCGCGCACGTCTCCATCGAACGCGAAAAAACCCGCGCTCGCTCCGAGCCCGGGTCTGATCTTCCCCGCCGTGAGACCGACGGCGTATCCGTGGATGAGCGCGATCGTCGTCATGCGCGTGCTTCCGTTCAATGACGGCGCGTTGCCGCCGCGTTCCTAAGCGTCCCCTTTGATCGCATCCATGATCGGCGACATCTGCCGAGAGGATTCCGCTTCCATGAGCTCCAGGATCTTCCGGCGCACGTCATGCGGATGCGGCACTTGCTCGAAGACGAAGTGTTCGACGTTCACCGCCGCCTGCACGGTGACGTCGCCATAGCTGAGGATGGAGGGCAGGAAACCCTTCACCTCGCTGGTGACGTCCTGCGCCTTGGTGAGGTCGAGCTCCGAGACCTTTCGCGAGAACAGGTCGTTCTGCTCCACGCTGATGACGCGATGCGTGGTGACGATCCAGATGTCCAGGTAGTAATCCACGAAGCTGGTGATGAAGAACAGCCAGGTGATGAGCTCGTACGCGCTCAAGGTGAGGATGGCCGCGGTGCGGAGCATCGGCTGGGACAGCGCCGTCGGCCACGCGGTGTTCAGGAGGAACGCCACCATGATCGGCGCGGCTGCGATGACGGCGACGACCAGCATCGATCCCAGGAGGACGATGGGGTGGCGGCGGACGGAGATGACGATTTTCTCGTCCGGTTTGGCGTTGATGAGATGTTCCAGCGTCATGGCTTTCCGAATGAACCGGGGCTTAGCGATGGGATGCTGAACGAAACGGGCGTGCTCCAGTCCACGTCACGGACGCCTTGCCAGGTGAAGAAGAGCACGCAGCCGGCTCCGGCCAGGAAGAGGAACGTCACCACGAAACTCACGCCAGTGTCCGCGCCGTGTCCCACCAGGTGGAACACGTTCACCGTGGCGAATACCGCGAAGAACATCAGGATCACGGCGTACGGGATGAGGATGAGCGCGAAGGGAAAGGAGATGGTCATACGGTTTCGTCGGTAAGCCGCTGTTGCGCGGCGGGAACGGGAAGTCCGAGGTGGCGGTAGGCGTGTTCGGTGGCCACTCGTCCGCGCGGCGTGCGCGCCAGGAAGCCGAGTTTCAGCAGGTAGGGTTCGTGCACCAGCTCCAGCGTCTCTTCCTCCTCGCTGGTGGCGGCCGCGAGCGTGGAGACGCCCACCGGTCCGCCGCCGAACTTGGAAATGATGGTGCGCAGGATTTCGCGGTCCGTGTGGTCCAGGCCGAGCGCGTCGATCTCCAGCATGGCGAGCGCGCCGTTCACGGACGCGGGGGAGAGGTCGCCGCCCGCGCGCACCGCGGAGAAGTCACGGACGCGCTTGAGCAGGCGGTTGGCGATGCGAGGCGTGCCGCGGGAGCGCGAGGCGATGAGTGCGGCAGATTCGTCCGGAAGTTCGGTGCCCAGTATGACCGCGCTGCGCTTCACGATGGAGGTGAGCTCCGCCGGCTCGTAGAAATCCAGGTGATACGTGGCGCCGAACCGGTCACGCAGCGGGGAGGAGAGCAGCGAGAGCCGCGTGGTGGCGCCCACCAGCGTGAATGGCGGGACGTCCAGCCGCACGGTTCGCGCGCTCGGCCCTTTGCCGATGACGATGTCGAGCGCGAAATCCTCCATGGCCGGGTACAGCACCTCCTCGATGACCTTGTTCATGCGGTGGATCTCATCCACGAACAGGATGTCGCCCTTCTCGAGGTTGGTCAGGATGGAGGCGATGTCGCCCACGCGCTCAAGTGCCGGACCGGACGTGGTGCGCACCTTGGCACCGACTTCCGCGCCGATGATGTGCGCCAGCGTGGTCTTGCCCAGGCCGGGGGATCCGTAGAGGAGGACGTGCTCCAGCGGTTCGCCGCGCATCTTGGCGGCACCGATGAAGATCTCCAGGTTCTCGCGGAGCTTCTTCTGGCCCACGAAATCGCCCAGCGTCTTGGGGCGCAGGGTGTTGTCGAACGCCTGCTCGCCCGGCTCGATGACCGGCGCCAGCAGCGTCCCGGCCTCTTCGATGATTGTTTCGATGTCTTGCATGGCTTCAGTATAGAGGAGGCTCCCGTTGTTGCACAGGGAGCGGGTGGCGCGTATGGTTAGGCGGTAATCGCCCCGTCACTTAGCGGAAATATGCCCCTCGGAATCATCGTTGCGTTCGCTGCCTTCACCATCTTCTTTACCCTGGCCCTGGGCGCTTCTTCAGCGGCTCCCTGGTTTCCCACGCGCCGCCAGGAACGGGATGCGGTGGTCCGCGGACTGCCCCTGAAGCCTGGCGCGGTGGCATACGACCTCGGTTGCGGCGACGGCGGCATGCTGTTCGCGCTGGCGGACGCGTATCCGGGTATCCGCGCGGTGGGGTATAAGATCGCGCTGCCGCCGCTCGCGCTGGGCTGGTGGCGGAAGCGGCACGGGGGAGCCAAGTACGCGGGAGTGTCCCTGCGTTGGCGCGATTTCTGGGCGCGCGATTTTTCCGATGCCGACGCGGTGTTCGTCTTCCTGATGCGTCCGGCGTATCCGCGTCTCATCGCCAAGCTCGCGCGTGAACTCCGCGATGATGCCGTGGTCGTGCTTGAATGCTGGCCGTTCGACGGTATCGCGCACGAGCGGGTGCTTGGCGGGGACGGGGTGATTTTGCCGATGTACGTGTATCGCGGGGCGGCGCTGCGGACAGCGGCTGCGCGCACATGAGGCGGCGATTCGTCCGTGGTAAGAGGCGCTCAAGGCGAGCCTAATAGAAACGCCCGCCGTAAGCACGGCGGGCGTTCGTCTTAATGTCTCGCGGCGTATTCGTTCCAGAACCTCACCGTTTCAGGTCCCATCTTTGCATCCGCGCAGGCGCGGACTTCGGCGCCATGCGCTTCCATTGATTTCGCGAATCGCCGCTCAGAAGGCGACATCGCTTGCAACTCTGCCTCATGCAGCCGCTTTTTTGCCTCGTTCAGATTGGCCCATGCCACGTCGCATTCTTGCTCCAACCGCTTGATGCGCTTTAGGAGCGTGGCGCGTGCCTTCGGTTTCGAGCCGCCAC
>JBEEJS010000056.1:0-7490 GCA_041169025.1 Candidatus Parcubacteria bacterium | reverse complement strand
GTTGGCGCGGAAGAAGCCTTCCAGGTCCGCGGAGTCGGAGCCGAAGAAGCTGACGAGCGCGGGCTGGCCGTAGTGCAGCGCTGGCAGAATGGCTGCAAGCGTCAGCGCAAGCGCGGCCAAGCTCCAGAGCACGGCCTCCACGTAGAACGGTCCGCGGATGAAGGCGTCGGACGCGCCCACCAAGCGCATGATGCCGAGCTCCTCGCGGCGCGTGTAGACGGAGATGCGGATGGTGTTGAAGACGATGAGCAGGGTCAGGAAGCAGAACACCGCAGAGACCGACAGGCCGAACAGGGAACCCTTGCGCGTGAAGTCATCCACCTTGGCGATCATGGCGCTGCGATCGCTGTCCTCGCGGCCCTCGATGAGCGCGGCGTACGCCGGATCGTCGAGCGCAGCCAGGATCTTGGGATAGTCCCCGATCTCCCGCGCGCGGATGACGAGCGTGGCGCCGAAGGGATTGGTCCCCACCTCGCCGAGCGACTGCACCACCGTGGCATCGGACGCGTGCTGGTTCGAGAATTCCTGCAGCGCTTCCGCCGGGGAGATCTCCTGCACGTCCTTCACCTCCGGCAGCGACAGCAGCGCGATCTTCACCGTCTGCACGCGGCTGTCCTCCACCTCCGGCTTGAAGTGCACGCTCACGTCCACCTTTGACTTGATCTCGGACACGGCCACGCGCCCCAGCACGCCCAGCGCGATCTGAAGATTTACCGATACCAGCGTGATCGCAAGCACGCTCACCGTCGCGAGCGACAGGAGGATGTTGCGCCAGAAGTTCTGGACGCCGAATTTCAGGATGCGCGAAAAGGCCAGGAACATATTACAAAAGGTATTTCCCCTCTTCCTGATCGGAGACGATCATGCCCTTGTCGATGGTGATGACGCGGCGACCGAGCTCGTTCACCACTTCGCGGTTGTGCGTCACGAGTACCACCGTGGTGCCGAACTCGTTGATCTTCTTGAGGAGATCGATCACCTCGCGCGTGTTGATGCTGTCCAGGTTGCCGGTGGGTTCATCCGCCACGATGATCTTTGGCCGGTGCACCAGCGCGCGCGCGATCACCGTGCGCTGCTGCTCGCCACCGGAGACCTGCTTGGGATACCGGTCGGCCTTGCTGGTGAGTCCGACGATCTTGAGCGCCTGCGGCACGATGGCCTTGATGCGCTTCTGCGGTTCGCCGCAGACCTCCAGCGCGAACGCCACGTTCTCCGCGATGGTCTTGCGCGGCAGCAGTTTGAAATCCTGGAACACCACGCCGATCTGCCGGCGCAAGAGCGGGATCTCGCTCGATTTGATATGCGAGATGTCCCAACCCCCGATGACGATCTGCCCTTTGGTGGGCCGTTCCTCCGCGATCAGAAGCTTGGCGAAGGTGGTCTTGCCCGTACCGGATTGCCCCACGATGGACACGAACTCGCCCGGGCGGATATGCACGTTCGCGTTCTGGAGGCCGATGACCCCCTGGGGATAGGTTTTCGTGACGTTCTTCAGGCGGATCATTGGCGCTCCTAAACCGTTTCAAAGGGGGGTATTGCGCTTGTTCCCGTTCAGTATATAATAGTCCGGTCGCGTCGGATAGGGCGGGTTGTCCCCTTATCCAGCCCCCGGTCGGAATGCCGGCCAGGCCGCCCCGCCAGAGCCCTTTACGGGGCCCAGGAAGGGCACCGCGGGACCTCGGGCGGGTATAGTACAATGGTAGTATGCGACCTTCCCAAGGTTGAGACACGGGTTCGATTCCCGTTACCCGCTCCACCACATCGCGCCAAAAAAAATTGCGCCACCTTAGCTCAGCTGGTAGAGCAGTGCTTTCGTAAAGCAAAGGTCCGGGGTTCGATTCCCCGAGGTGGCTCCACAAAGAAATTAAAAACGTCCCCGGCATTGTGCAGGGGACGTTTTCGTTTTTCGCGTTACTTCTTCTCCGCAGCCCCCGTAACCCCGTCATCCACGTACCGCTTCACGCGAGCCTCCTTCACCTTTTCCGCCAGGAACGTGTCCACGGCCGGGCCGGTGATGAGGATGTGGCTTGCCTGCACTTCGGAAACGACGCCCTTCTTGTCCTTCTTGAGACCGGTCACCTTGATGATGTGCCAGCCGAACTGCGTCTTCACCACGTCGGAGACCTGGCCGACCTTCATGGAGAATGCGGCCTCTTCGAATTCCTTGACCATCGTCCCCTTGGCGAAGTACCCCAGGTCACCGCCCTGCGCTGCGCTGCCCGGATCGCCACTGTACTGCTTGGCGAGCGCGGCGAAATCGGCACCAGGGGCCTTGGCTTGCTTGTCCACGTCCTGCGCCTTGGCTTCGAGCGGGCCGGTGAGGGCCTTGTCGGCCGCCAGCGCCTCGCCCAGCTTGTTCTGCAGGATGTACGTCTTCAGCACCTTGTCCTTGAACTGCGCGATGCTCCAGCCGTACATCTCCTGGATGTCCTTCTCGGCGCTGCCACCGGACTGGTCGGCGATCTTCTTAAACTCCGCATCGATGTCCGCGGGAGCGACGGCGATCTTGTACGCGGCGGCCTGTTCCTCAAGCACCTGCTTCTGGATGAGACGCTCCAGCACACCCTTGCGCAGATCGGCCTCGGACGGCACCTGCACCGGCTGCCCGTTGGCATCGGCCTGTTGCTTGGCGAAGAACTTGTGGACCGTGGCCAAATCGTCGACGTAATCGGCGTAACGGACCATGTGGCCGTTGACGGAAGCCACCGGAAGCGGGACCGCGTGCTCCACCGCGCTGGTGAGCGCGTTGTTCCAACCGCCCTTGTAGACGCCCACCGTCACGACGATGAGCCCGATGACGAGCACGCCACCAAGGCTGCACGCCAGGCCGATACCGAGCGTCTTCAGCAGTTTCTTCTGCGCGTCACCCATGCCGGCCGCAGGTGCCACGGCGCCATCAGACATGCCGGATGCCATGTGCTCGTCGTGGCCATGTTCGGCGTGATCGTGACCCGCATGGTCATGTCCTGCGTGGTCGTGACCGGCGTGATCGTGACCGCCGTGGTCGTTCGGTTGCTCGTCGAGCTGCGTATCGGACATAACATGCAGGGTTATATGAACGTTGTTCTTTATAGCTCACTTGAGGAAAAAGTGCCACCACTTGGCCGGATTCGACCACTTTGCGGAAGCATCCGCCTGCCGTTCGTCATCCGTGACCGGCTGGGCGGACGTCCCGCGCACCACCACCACCTGCTCCCCCGGTTTCTGCAGGCCCAGCTTCAGCCGCGCCTCGCGTTCCAGCATCGCATCGCTGGAGGTGGTCTCGCCGGTGGTGCGGAGCGCGGCGTTCTTTTCCGAGAGCGCCGCCGCCTGCGCATCAAGCCGCGAAATCTCATCCTGGATGGCCCGTCCGCGAGCGTACTCCCCCGCCAGCCCGTACAGCAGCACCGCCAGGAGCACCGCGCACAGCACGGTCATCCGCCGCGTCCCGAGGAACGCGCGGAAACCGCCGCCATGAGCGATGGAGCGTGGCGTCACGGCCATATCAGTGCTGCAGGTGCGTCATGTCCTGCTCGTCCTCTTCCATCCAGGTGAGGTCCGGCACCTCGGCCGGTTCCGGCTCGCGCTTGGCGGATTGGCCGATGGCGGTCATGAAGGCGCGCGCTTCCGTTGGGTCCAGATCGGAAGCCGCTTCCATCAGGCGCGAGATGCGGCGCTCGCGGCCGCCGGGACGGGACGCGTCGCCGTCAGGGCCGCCCGAAAGCGCCCCCGCCATTTCGGCGCGATGCGCGGCCATGGCCTGCGTCAGCATATGATGCGCGCCTTTCGGATCCGCCACATTGACCAGTTCGATGATGGTCGCTGCGCCCGTGGTCTGCACCATCAGCGAACCGTATCCGAAGAGCGACCCGCTCACGCCCTGCACGGTGAACGACACGTCCTGCACGCGATCGAACGCGGCCACGCTCACCGTGCGCCGGAAGAACCCGCGCTGATCGATGTCGACAACACGCCGATCGGTGACGATGAAGGCGTTCCACTGCCACAGGAAATACTGCCGGAACGCATACCACGCAGCCACGCACACCAGCACCGCGAACGCGGCCGTTCCCCACGCGCCGCGGCTGAAGAGCGGCACCATCAGGAAGAACGGCACGCAGATGAGCGCGAGCGCCATGAGGATATGCCCCGCGCGCGTGATCCAGTGGCTCCGCAGCACGGCGATGACCTCCTCGTCGTCCTTAAGGGTGATGACGTCTTCGATATGCATATCAATGGTTGATTTCGCCCTGCGCGGGTGACGGCGCGGAAGCCGCGTCGGCCTCAATGCCGAATCGCGCACGCAGCGCAGCCCGCAGTTTCTCGCGGTCGTCCCAAGGAATCTTCCCGCCGTTCGCCACGCAGATGGCCTGCTCCGCGCCCTTGCCGGTGACAATCAAAAGGTCGCCCACCTGTGCCATGCCGACCGCGCGCGCAATCGCCTCACCACGGTCGTCGATGACGAAGAGCGACTTGCCCTCCTCCTTCCCGACCCGCCGCGCGCCCTCCGCGACCTGTTCCATGATGCCATGCGGGTCCTCGTCGTACGGATCCTCGTTGGTGACGATCACCACGTCCGCGCCGCTGCCCGCCATCGTCCCCAGTACCGGCCGGCGATCCTTGTCGCGCCCGCCGCCCGCGCTGCCCAGGATATGGATGACGCGCTTGTGCGGCAGCATGGCGACCACTTCGTAGAGGCGCCGCATGGACTCCGGTTCCGGCGCGTAGTCCACCAGCACGTCGAAATCCTGCCGCGGACCGACGGTGATCGCTTCCAGGCGCCCAGGCACGCCCTGCAGCTTTTCCAGCGCCGCGGACATGGTCTGCAGCGGCACGCCCTGCGACATGCCGTAGGCGATGGCCGCGAGCGCGTTCTCCACGTTGTGCAGGCCGAGCATGTGCACGCGGAACGGCGTCCCGCGCACAGTGAAGGTGGAGCCGCGCGGCGTCACCGACACGTCCAGCGCCTTCACGATGCCGAGCGGATACTGGATCTCCTTCGGCTTCCCCTCCGCATCCGTCATGCCGCCGGCGTGCGTGCCGTACATGCCGTTCGCGCCCGCCACCTTCACCGCCGCCGCGCGATCCACCAAGAAGCCGTACTTCTTGTTCGCGCCGAACGAAAGGTAGTACGGCGCGTGGAGCGAATCGAGATTGACCACGGAAACCTTGGGGATCTTCACGCCGCCGATGACCTTCATGGGGTCGCGCGCGAGCTTGGCGAACAGTTCGCCCTTGGCTTTCTTGTAGTTCTCGAACCCGCCATGCGATTCGAGGTGCTCCGGCGTGAGGTTGGTGAAGACCGCCGCATCGTAGTGGATGCCGACGTGACGGTGCTGCTTGATGCCTTCCGACGACGTCTCGATGACGGCATAGGTGCAGCCCGCCGAAACCATCTCCGCCATCAGCGCTTGCAGCTTGGTGCGGCCGAGCATGGTCATTTTGGCGTCGTTGAGTCGCTCCTTGTCCGCCACCTTGAAGTTGACCGTGGTCGCCACGCCAACCTTGTGCCCCGCCTCCTCCATGATTCGTCCGATCATGTTGGACACCGTCGTCTTCCCGTTGGTGCCCGTCACGCCCACTACGATCATCTTCTCCGACGGGTACCCGAACTTGGCTGCTGCCAGCTTGGCCAGCGCCCAGTGATAACGGTCGAGGATGAAGGCGGGCGTCAGGGCCCTGATAAGGGATTTCATCCCCTAAAAGTACCATTTAGGCGTTCTCAGGCCAATGCCTCTCTTGGGCCTGTCGGGGCCGAGACGGAGCCGCCCCACGCACCTCCATACCCTTGCCAAACCGCCCAAAATGCTGTTACGGTCAACCCAGTCCATTCCACCCGTTTCGGAGGCGCAATGACCGACCCAGACCTCGACCGCGAGGTCCGTCGCATCAAGCGCGGACCTTGGCAGATACTGCTCGGACTCGTCATCGCGGCGTTCGCGATTGGCACGCTCGGGCTGCTGTTCTGGCCCGCCATCAGCGGGCCGCCTGCGGCCAAGACGTTGCCCACCGTCATCGGCCGGGCGATTCATGCGGATAGAGGCCTCACCACCATCACGCTGCCGAACGGGTACGTCCCACTCGAATCGTGGGTCCGTTCGTTCAAGGCCCATCGCCGCCTGCAGGAATACCTTCCCCGCGGCGCCAGCATCGTGGCGGCGCAAACGGTGCCGGTCCTCTATACCGCGGACCGCGGATACTATTCGACCGGCCTGATCGTGCAAAACGGCATCGTCGTCGCCATGGCGCACATGCTGGAGCACGGCATGAGCGGCGCGCGCGTCTACGCCGATTGCGGCGGCGCCAAGGAAGGCGTCATCGTCTTCTACGACCCGCTCCGCGACGTCCTCATCTTGGAAGTCCCGGGATGCGAAGGCGCGGCGCTCGATTTCTCGGACGCGACCGCCTCGCCGAACGCGCAGCTCTACGTCTCCGGCTTCATGTTCGGACCGTACGGAGACGCCATGGCCGCACGGTACGCACGACAAGCCCGCACCATGCCGGGTCTCAATCGCGAACTGTCATGCACGGAATGCAGCGACAGCAGGCGCGGCGAGATCGGGCACGTCAAAGTCATGGACCTGCTCGCCTTGTCCGGGCGCACGATTCCCGGCAACTCCGGTTCCGCCGTCACGCTGGCGAACGGAAAGATCGTCGGCATGATTTTCGGACTCGCGGTGGACGGTTCATGCTCGTTCATGATCCCGGGCTCCACCGTCTTGAGCGCGCTCCGATACTCCGGCTTAAGACGTTAGCATCGACGACGGCTCCGCCTGCATGGCGGGGCCGTTTTTTTGTGAGGCCGCCGCCCGAACCGTCCTTTCCCGTCCGCACCGGCCCCAAGCCCGTTGCCAATCGGCGAAAACCGTGCTTCACTGTCATACAGGAGGCGTTCATGCCCAAAGACCCGCCGCCGTGGAAAAAGGTCATTGATATCAGGAATTGGAAGCGGCGGTCTGGTCCGAACAAGGACAAGGACGCCTTCGGTCGACCCCGAAAGAAACCCGCTCCCAAAAGCACGGACAAACCCGAAGCGCGCCGCGTCCCCACGCTCCGACCCATCGGATCGCGCAATGGCGCCGCAGCCGCCGCGCCGGAGGAGTCGTCCATGTTCGATTCCGTCACGCAGATCAAGCAGCACCCCGTCATCCGGGAAGCCATGCTGACCATCCCCGAATGGATCTCGCCGAACATGGTGACGACCTTCCGGGCCATCATCATGCTCCCCGCCCTCGCCGCCATGGCGCACGGCAACTGGTGGCCGGCGCTCGCGGTCTTCCTCTTCTCCATGATCCTCGATTTCGTGGATGGCGCGCTCGCGCTGGCACGCAATCAGGAATCGGAACTCGGGAAGTTCTACGACCCGACCGCCGACAAGGTCGTCATCTACGGCTCAAGTCAACCTCTTGGGACAACGCATAGGCTGTTTTCAAGGAACGTCAGCGGAGAATCGAACAGTTCAGGCGCGTTGATTCGGGCCTCGAATTCGCGCAGCAGCTGGGGCAGCCAGT
>JBEEJS010000055.1:0-9929 GCA_041169025.1 Candidatus Parcubacteria bacterium | reverse complement strand
TGAATGATCTCATCGGTGAGCGCCTCGTATGCGCGGGCTCCCTTGGACCAGGAGTCGTACTGCGCGATGGGCTTCCCGAAGGACGGCGCCTCCGCCAGCTTCACGTTGCGCGGGATGACTGAGGTGAAGATGCGGCGCGGGAAGAATTTCTGCAGTTCGGCGAGTACGTCTGCGGAGAGCTTGTTGCGTCCGTCGAACATGGTGATGACGGCACCCATGATCTCAAGATCCGGGCGCAGGCCGTTCTTCACCAGGTCGATGGTCTCGAGCAGCTGCGCCAGACCTTCCAGCGCATAGTACTCCGCCTGCACCGGAATCAAGACGCGGTCCGTGGCGACGAGGCCGTTCACGGTGAGAAGGCTCAAGGACGGCGGGCAATCGATGATGACGTAGTCGTAATCGTTGCGCACCTCAAGCAGCGCGTCCGCCAGGCGGAATTCGCGGCGCTCCATGTCGGCGAGCTCGAGAGCCGCGCCGGCCAGCGCGGACGTTGCCGGAGCGAGACGCAAACCGTCCACCGAGGTGTTGACCACGATGTCGCGGAAGCTCTTCGCGCCGATGATCGCCTCATACACACCGAACGGCAGCGAGCGGTGGTCAACGCCAAGACCGGCGCCGGCGTTGGCCTGCGGGTCGAGGTCCACGAGCAAGACGAACTTGCCCTTGGAAGCGAGGTACGAGCCGAGGTTGACTGCAGTGGTGGTCTTGCCCACCCCGCCCTTCTGGTTCACGACCGCGATGATTGATGCCATACCTCCGTATGGTAGCGCAGGCGGCGAGTCTTTGACAAGCCGCGCCAGCCTGCCTATACTGCGCATATCTTAGGGCAGAAACCGGCCTTATAAGCCGCCCCAAAGAGGGGCCCGAGGGCTACCCCGAAGACCGCCCAGGAGACCAAGCCGGAGTGATGGAATTGGCAGACATACACGACTCAAAATCGTGAGGGGGCAACCCCGTGAGGGTTCAAGTCCCTCCCCCGGCACCAAGAAAAGCGGCCTGTCACCAGGCCGCTTTTCGATTCGCTTTTCTTCCCGGCTACTCGAGCACCACCCGCAGCGCCGCGTGATCCGAAGCCACGTCCTTCATCACCTCGAACTCCTTCACGGCGAGCTCCGGCGACAGCAGGATATAATCCGCGAACTTCGGCGTCTCCGGATCGTCGTGATGCCGGTACAGCGGCGTGCGCGTGGACGTGACGCCGCTCTCGCGCACCAAATCGCGCATCCCCTCGGCCATGATGGCCAGCGATTCGGTGTCGGGGAGCAGGTTGAAGTCGCCGCAGAGCACCGCCGGCCCCTCATGCATGTCCAGGTATTCCTTCACCCTGCGCGACTGTTCCAGGCGTTCCGGCGCGTCCGTCTTGGGGCCGCCGTTCCAAAGGCCATGGAAGTTGGCGATCATCAGCTCCTTGCCGCCGTGCTCCACCGTGATGCTCTGGATCTTGCGCGGCGTGATGACGTAACTGCCGTGCTCGATCATCGTCTCCGGCTTGTACACGATGGAGTCGGCGATGGTCTTCACCGGCAGATCGCCCCGGAAGAAGATGGCCTGGCTCATGCGGTTCGGGTCGTCGTCATACGCCGCGAACGACCCTTCGAATCCGGGCAGCTGCTTCCTGATTTGCGTGAACAGGTCCCAGCGCACGTGCTCTTCCGGATGCCGCTCCTCCACGTGCAGCTGGTTCGTTTCCAGTACTTCCTGCAGGCAAAAGACATCCGTCGTGGCAGCGTGCCGGCGGAAGAAATCGAGCAGCGGATGGAGCGCGCGGCCGCCCCAGGTGTTGAGGGTGATGATACGCATACGCAGGCATCGTAACGGCAGCGCGGGGAAAAGAAAAGCGCGCCGCAGGATTGCGGCGCGCCGTAAGCATCAGGTCAGCAGGTGGATGAACCGTTCCATGTACGTCTTGAGTCCTTCGAAAAGGTTGCCATAGAACAGGACCTTTATGACGCAGGACACGGTGGCGGAACCGAGGATGTATACCCAGGCGCGCCTGTCCGAGAGCCGCATCAGTCGTGCTGCCAGCGCGCCAGCGGCAGGACCCCAGACGAAGGTGGCGACGAACACGAACGGAATCGCACCCTTGCTCCGCAGGTTGATCCAGAAGCGCGACTTGAAGCGCTGCGAAGCCTTCTCCAGCACGTCCTCCAACTTCTTGCTCATCATCACGACGAGAGCGAGAAGCAGTCCGGGGACCATGTAGAGCGGGTATTTCACCCAGCCCCAGTCCTGCATCGCGGCGACGAACGCCATCGAGAAGATGTGGTCGAGCACGTACCAAAGTACGACGCCGACCGGTACCAAAACGGCGTATTTTCCGGGTTTCACTGGCCGCCTCCTTGTCGAACGTCTGCCTTCTCCTTATCAAAAATCACCCGCTTTGGCAAGTCCCCGCAGACCCGCCGGCGCGCCAAAAACCCTCCATGAAAGGAGGGTTTTCAGAAGATCATGATCAGCAGCGACGTCAGCACCACGCTCTGCAGCAGCAGTCCGTACCGCATCGGGATGTCCTTGTCGTGCCGCGCATTGTGGATGATGAAGTTGTGATTCTTCATGTGGAAGCCGTGGAACTTCCCGAGCTGCAAGTGGATCCAGTTCCGCTTCTTCGGTTTCAGGACCTCGAAGAGTCCGGCCAGGAGGTCCGGCAGAAGGCCTCCCAGGACGCCCAGCGCCACGTTGCGCGTGGAGGTGAAGTCCTGGCTCAAGAAGAGCGTCAGGAGCATGATGACCGTCGCCAATGCGTCGCCACCCACGTAGAGCAGCGCCGCCGTCACGCGCTCGCCCGACTTGTATCCCGCGTACATGTGCGTGTCGCCGTGCGGCACCATGTCCGAGAAGAAGTGCGAGATCACGCCAAGCGAAAAAGCAGCCACGGGGCTGGAAACGGAGTTTCCGACGAGCGCGCCTATCGCAGCGTGGACGACCAGGAACATATCCCGCTCAATGTATCACAGTGGTGTCGGACGGACAAGGTTCTCCTCGCCTTATCCGTCAGTTGCCATGGACATTATTTGGCTTTATTGAGCCTCAAGACTTGCCAACCCTGTTTTGCCGTGCTAAGGTCCCTCTGTACCCGTGGATAAACTGATTTTTTGGCTAGAATATGCGAAAAAAGAAGCACAATCCCGATGAAATCCGCTTCTGCCAGTCCCGCATGCACCGGCGTATTTACGAGTTCAAAAACGGCGAAAAGTCGTATCTCGTGAACGTCGACTGGGACGGCCGCCCGCTCCGCATGGTGGTCTGCGAAGACTGCTACGGCAACAACGCAGGAGCGCTCATCAAGGAGATCATCATCGACAACCCGCGCGTCATGGCGCTGGCGTAGTCGGACCCTTGCGGCGCAGGCCGCGCTCCCCTATACTGCACATGCTCCGCCAAGCGGAGCCTCATGGCGAGGTAGCTCAGTGGTAGAGCAAAGGACTCATAAGCCTTGGGCCGCGGGTTCAATCCCCGCCCTCGCTACCAAAAACTCCCCTCTTTACCGAGGGGATTTTTTGTTGAGGGCCATGCTATGATGTCCCTGACACTCACTCATCATATCGACGCAGTATGGATCAACGGGAACCGGACTATCGGGAAATCAAGATCGAAGGGTCGAAGGGTCCGTGGGTCGATGACGAGCCGGGCTCGCAACCCATCGACATCCTCTCGCTTGAGACGCCGGAGCAGACGGAGACGAGGCTGAAGCGGAAGGGTGCCACGGGACAGAAGGTGTCGAGCGAATCGACATCGGCGCATCGAGTAGTCATTGCATCCGCAGAGGTGAAGGGTGGGATCGCGAAAAGCCGCGCCGAGCGGGGCTCTCCCACCGTCGGCGAAAGCCGCCAGGAGAACATCGCCCGGGCGGTCAGGATGCAACAGGAGATCGAATCGCAGGATGAAGTCATGCGCAACGTGGCGGCGGAGATCCGCAAGGACCACGACATCGACATCACGGCGAAGCCAGGTTTTTTCGCGCGGTTCGCGCGCAACCGGAAGATCGCGGCGAACGCGCAGCTGCAGAACCTGGTCAAACAGCATGCGGCGCTGGCACGGAGCATCGCACTCAATCGCAGGGCGCTGGACCGCTTCATGGAGAGCACCGGGCTGGAGAAGAAGTAAGATGCCACTCTCCGGCGAACGAAAAACGTCCTCTCACAGGGACGTTTTTTGCATGTTCTTTGACAACATTTCCCAGGCATGTCAGGTTGTCGGCGCTTATTCCCGCCCGCGATGCATATGCGCCAATTTTCACATGAATCATTGCAAAGAATCGTCACGTGGATGAAGGTAAAATGCCGACTCCAGGCGAGTGACGTCCGGACGTTCGGCAAAGAGCGCGAGATATGGTGGGTACACCTCGGCGAGAACCTCGGATCAGAACAGAATGGGAAACATGATTCCTTCGAACGTCCCGCGCTTATCATCAGGCGGTTCAGCGCGGACCATCTGTGGATCCTTCCGATAAGCACGACGCTACGCGAACATGGGCACTTCGTGCCGATTTCGCATGGGAAGAGCGACCAAGTTCCGAAGGTAATCCTATCGCAAATCCGCACCATCAGCTGCAAACGGCTCATTCGGAAACAACGGATGCTTCCCGAAGCGGAATTTGCCGCTATCATGGGAACACTGCGGGGCATGCTTTCATGACCGCCGGAAAAACGAACACCCAACCGACGAAATCGGCTGGGTGTTCTCGGAGCCCGAAGGCAATGTACGACCATCGTACGCATCTCGACACGTGATGTCAAATATCAGGTTCAATGCAGGTCACTAACGAAAAAACGTCCCTTTGAGGGGACGTTTTTCCATGGTTGCGGGGCTGGGATTCGAACCCAGGACCTCGAGGTTATGGGCCTCGCGAGCTGCCTCTGCTCTACCCCGCGATATGGGCAACTGGGAGTGTACCCTTTGAGGGAGCGGCGGTCAAGGGCGGATTTAGGCCTTAGAACGCCGGCGGACATGGGATTCCGCAGGGTTGACGCGAGGCCAGCGTCGTGCTGTAGTGCATTCGGAAAAGAGGTCATATGGCATTCGACGGCGGAATGGAACGTTGGCAACCGCGTGAACCTCTCCGGAAGAGGAACATCAACGGGTTACGGCTCGTCTTGGTGACAGGAGCGGCGCTGATCCTGACGCTCGGCATCACGACGCTCATGATCTGGTTCCTCATCCATGGGATGATGGGACCCGCGATACTCACGTTCGCGGCGAACCTCCTGATCGTCATCGGTGCCATGGTCATGGTGGCCGTGGCGCCAAAGACGTCTTGAGGGGAGCTCCGGAAAGGAACCGGCGACGCTTGTCGCCGGTTTTTCATTTCCTGATGCCGCTGGCCGCGTCCCGATACGCGTCCATGGTTTCACGCGCCGCTTTCCGCCAACTGAAGGTGGCGGCGCGCGCCAGGCCTGTTTGCGTCCGCGCGGCGACGCCGACGGGATCGGAAAAATGTTCCTTGAGCGCATGCGCGAGCGATGCCACGTCTCCCGCCTCGGCGTACAGCGCGGCATCGCCGCAGACTTCCTTGATGGACGGCGCGTCGGACGCGATGACCGGCGTCCCGAGCGTCATCGCTTCGAGCGGCGGCAGTCCGAAGCCTTCCGCCAGCGACGGATACGCGAGCGCGGACGCGTGGGAGAGAAGGTCGGTTTTTTCGCGCTCGGAAACCGGCCCGAGATACGTCACGCGTTCCTTGCCGAGCACCTGCTGCGCGTGCTCGATGGCAGCGAACGTCTCCGCGCATTTCCAGCCGCGCGCGCCGGCGATGACGAGGTTCACGTCAGCCGGTATCGCCCCCTCCTTCGCCGCCGCGATGAACGCCCACGCGAGCGCGCCGATGTTCTTGCGCGGTTCGATGGTAGAGAGCCCGAGGACGTACCGGCCTGACGCACCCTGGAGCGGAACGGGATGGTGGGAGTCCTGCTGCGGCGCGGACATCGCCGCGGCCTCATGCACCACCGCGATCTTCTCCCGTGCCACGCCGAGGAGCCGCACGACATCCGCCCGCGTCGCTTCCGATACCGCAATCACCCGCGAGGCGCGCCGCACCGACGCGGGAACGACCACGCCGCGGGAAAAAGAACCTGCGCCCGGCAAGGATGACGGAAACCATTCGGGATGATCGTAAACCGCGAGGTCGTGGACCGTGACCACCGTGCGGTGGCGGTAAAAAAGCGGCACGGAGTTCGCCGGACCATGCAACACATCGAGCCCCTCGCGCGTGAAGAACGCGGAGGCGAGCAGGTGCGAGCGAAGGATCGGCATGGAACGCATGGCGCGGAACGGCAGCACGCGTACCGTCACGCCATCCCGCCCGGCATGCAACTCATGGCGGGCCTCCGCGGCATCGTGCGAGTCGAAAAAAAGCGTCAGCTCGTCGCCATGCGCGGTGTCCACGGAGACCGCGTCCACGAGCGCGGCAGTGAGGTGGTGCACGTACAGCCCGATGCCGGATACCGGTCCGCGTTCCGGATGAGCGATGTCCCTGCAATCGATGCCGATGCGCATAGTTTTTTCGTAGGCGCGCGAGGCGCGAAAAGCGGAGCGAGCGCTACCGCATGCTCACCGCCTTGGCCGGCCACGCGTACGCGTCGAACGACCAGTAGATGAGTGCCTTCACTTCGCTGAAGCGCTGCTCCTTGGAATCCGCGCCGAGCACCACGGCGATCACGCGGTCGCCGTCGGCGTTCTCCGCCGCCGCGCCGAAGCAGTATCCCGCCTCGTTGATGAAGCCGGTCTTGCCGCCAAGAAGCCTGTACGGCGCCTTGTCCAGGAACGACCCGAGCAGCTCATCCGTGGCGCGCGCATGATGTTCGCGGCCGGTGAGCGCGGTGAAATCGTACGCCTGGCGCACCACCATGGCGCGCACTTCCGGCGAAGTGAGCGCGGTGCGGATGAGCAGCGCCACATCCCTCGCGGACGCCTTGTTCCCCTCGTCCAACCCCGTCGGCTCGTTGAAATGCGAGTTGGTCATGCCGATCTTGGCGGCGGTCTCGTTCATCTTGGCAGTGAACTCGTCGAGCGTCATGCCCGTGGACTTGGCCAGCGCGATCGTGGCTTCGTTGGAAGACGCCACCAGGCTCATGCCGAGCAGGTCTTGCACCGTCACCGTCTCCGCAGGCGAAAGGTACGGCACCGCGCCGGCGCGCATGTCGGCCGCGGTCAGCGTGATCTGCTTCTTCCAGTCCGGATTCGCGCCGAGCACCACGAGCGCGGTCATCAGCTTCGAGACGGACGCGATGGACATCGGTTCGTCCGCGTCCTTTTCGAACAAGGCGGCACCCGTCTTCCAGTCCACCACCACGGCGGCACGGGCGGACGTCTCAACGCCCAGGCGATCGGCATCCTTCTTCACCGGCAGCGTGGGGATTTCCGGACGCGGCACGGCAGCAGCCACCGGAAGCGGCGTCGCCTTCACCGCGGGCACGAAGTCCCACCACGACACCGCGGTGCGGGTGGTGGCGAGACTCAAATGCAATGCCAGTGAAACGAGGAAGGCGAACATGACGGGCGGGTCAGCGGTTATTCAGCGGCGTCGTCCTTGGCGGGTTCTTCCGGCGCGTCCCCTTCCGCTTTTGCCGCATCCAGATGGTCCTTGATGAACCCCTCGGCCGCGGCGACCGCCGCATCGGCGACGACCTCGTCCGTCGTCTTCTCCGCATCAGCGCTTGCGATCACGTCCTCCGCCGCGGCTTCCGCGGCGCCCTCTTCCGCCGTCTTCTCCTTCGCCGCCATCTCCAGCACGCGCACTACGTTCTCGTGCGAGCGGAGCTTGTCGTAGTCGGGCAGTTCTTCCACGGCGCTCACGCCAAGGAAGCGCAGGAAATCCATGGTCACGCTGAACACCGCGCTGGGATCGTGCGGTTCGCCCTGCACTTCCACCAGACCGCGCATCAAAAGATTGCGGAGGATCAAAGAACAGTTCACGCCGCGGATCTGCTCCAGCTCGGCCTTGGTCACCGGACCGCGATACGCCACGATGGTGAGCGTTTCCAGCGACGGCTTGGTGAGTTCGCCGGTGGTCTCGTCCTTCAGGTACTCCTGCACCATCTTTGCATGGTCGGGCGACGTGGAGAGCTGCACTTCGTTGCCGGTACGGAGCAGACGGATGCCATGGTCAGCGTTGTTGTACGCCTCTGCGATCTTCTCCACCGCAGCGGCGACCTCCTCCTTGGAGGCGTCGCAAATCTCACCGACGCGCTTGAGCGTCAGCGGCTTGGCAGCGATGAACAGCAGGCTTTCGATCTTGGTCTTCAGCATATGGTTCAGATTGCGGTGATGACGGACGTGTCCATCTCCGGAGCGTTCTCCATCTTGTCGATGACGATGTCGCCCCAACGCTTGTCCTGGCTCACGCTGACGTTCCGCTGCTTCACCAGTTCCAGCAGCGCGAGGAAGCTGACGATGATGTCCGTGCGCGATTCCGCCGTCATCAGGATCTTGGAGAAGCTCATCCGTTTGGCCGAGGTGAACAGGTGCTGGATGTGCCGGATGCGCTCGTGGATGGAGACCGTCTTCTCCACCACGGCGGTGGGCGTCTTCACCAGCGGTTCCAGCCGCGCGATGACCGCCTGCATGATGAGCGACATCTGATCGCCGGTGAATACCTTGGGCGGGGCGAATCCGATCTCCACCTGCGGCAGCTTCTCATGGACGAAGAGGAAGCGTTTCTTGGACAGCATGCCGTCAATCACCTTGGTGGCGTCCAGGTATTCCTTGTAGATGCGGAGCTGTGATTCCAGGCTGCCCGGTTCCACCTCGTCGCCGAGATTCAGGAACGGCAGGAGGAGCTTTGATTTGATGTAGAGCAGGCGCGTGGCGATGACCAGGAAGTCGGCGAGTTCTTCCGTGGGGATCTGCGGGTTCTCCTGCAGGTGCACCAGGTACCGGTCCGTCACCGTGGCCAGGGACATCTGGGAGATATCAAGCTTCTCCTGCTCGATGAGGGTGAGCAGGAGGTCCAGGGGGCCTTCGAATTGGGCGAGCTTGATGGCGAACACGTCCTAAGAAAGTGAGAGAGTAAGAAAGGAAAGAAATTGAGCGCCGCGTTTGAGCTTATTTCAGGGGTAAGTTTAGCAGATAGGGAGATAAATGACAGGGGGCTTATTGTGGGTAAATTTTTGCTAAATTAAGCTCAATTTGACGTCAGATAAGCTTGACAATATCCTCATTTTGTGCTATTATTTTCCCACGTAAGCTCAATACAATTGAGTGTACAAACAAGGAAGACCATCCATGACGCGTCCGAATGACCCTGATCAGGATACGCGCAATCAGAATGACGAACCCGCAACCGCCGGGCAAGCGATCCGCCGTGAGCTGATCGCATTCAAACTGATGCCAGAACCCAAGTGCTGGCTCGGCGGCGTCTGCTCCGCCATCGCCTACCGCCTGGCCTTGCCGGCGTGGGTCGTCCGACTCGCGTTCACGCTCCTCCTCCTGTGTTACGGCGTCGGTTTCTGGCCGTACATGATCCTCTGGATCTTCGTGCCGCTGGCACAGAACATCCCGAGCGACTACGACGAGCGGACGGGCAACACGGGGGAGAGCGAATGACTCCTGCCGTTTCAACGGAACGCCAAGCCATGCTTCGCCGCACGCTCCATCAGGCATGCGCCGGCAGCATGGTGTCACTGACGATCGCGGACGACCTCAGCGAACGCCAGACCAGATTCTTTGCCCACACCGTGTCCGAACTGCATGGCTACGAACGGCCTCTGCACCAGGACATCACGCTCCTCAGCGAGATGATCCGCACGGGACACGCCACCGGCAAGAAGACCTTTCGGGTCTTGCTCCGCCGCGACAATCAACAGGGCGTCCTCGAACTGCTGCTGAACGAAGGAACGCTGAAGAACGCGCACGTACGCATCTGACCGCTTTACGAAACGCCCCGGACACTGCTTTGTGTCCGGGGCGTCTGCGTTTATTTCTTCCCTTTCTTG
>JBEEJS010000054.1:0-11989 GCA_041169025.1 Candidatus Parcubacteria bacterium | reverse complement strand
AGACGGAGGGCGAGGAGTCCCCACGCGGAATAGGCCGCAAGATCAAAGGAGGGGGTCATAGGGATGCGTAGGATGAATGATGTTACGCCTGAAGTATATCACGCCCCCGCGTTGGGGGCTTCGCGCACGTCCGCACCCACCGCGTCAGCGACGCTGGCGAAACCATCGCGCGCAAGCAGACGTGCCAAGCCACGGTTCACCTCCCCGATCATTTGCGGACCTTCGAAAATCATGCCCGTAATGAGCTGCACGAGCGTGGCGCCGGAACGGATCTTGCGATAAGCGTCTTCCGCGGTGAAGATCCCGCCGACGCCGATCAGGACATGCGAACCCCGGGTGAGCGCGTACAGTTCACGCAGTTGCGCATCGGCGAGCGGCTGAAGCGCCATGCCGCTCAATCCCCCGACCTCGGGCACGTCGGCATCCTTTATATCGAGCAATTCCCTTCTCTTGCAAAGGTTGCTGCAGACGAACCCCTGCACGCGATGCTTCCGCGCCACGTCCACGAGATCCCGGAGCGGACCGTCCTGCACGTCCGGCGACAACTTCAGGAACACCGGTCCTGCATACGGGATGAGATCAAGCACTGCAAGAAGCCGATCCAGTTTCTCGGGATCCGTGAACGGTTCGCCGCCGAACGCGTTCGGACAGCTGATGTTCACCGTCATGTAGTCCCCCACGTCCGCCATGGCACGGAAGGCTTTGGCATAGTCGGCGATGCCGGCTTCGGGGTCCACGGTCGCGCCGCTGTTGGTCTTGGCGACGCTGGCGCCGATCGGAATCGCGTGCGCCCGACCCCGCATGCGCGCGGCCACCGCTTTCGCTCCTTCGTTCTTCAGCCCGTACCACACCACGAGCGATTTCGTTTTCGGAAGCCGCCACAACCGCGGGCGCGCGTTACCCGCGCACGCCTCACCCGTGACGGAACCGATTTCCGCATGACCGAATCCGATTGATGGCAGGATGTCCGTCAGTATGCCGTTCTTGTCGAATCCGGCGGCGAGACCGACCGGGTTGGCAAACCGGATGCCGAGGACGGTCTGTTCCAAACGCGGATCACGAAACGAAAGCGCGGCAGCCATCGTGGCACGCGCCGCACGCGAACGTCCGAGCATGGAACCGAGGGCGAGGAATCGGTCATGGACGTCTTCCGGATCGAACCGGAAAAGCACCGGCTTGAGCGCCGTCCTGTAACACCAACCGATGACGGTGGCGAAGGACATATCCACAGCAGTATCCGCCCGACCGCCCGCGATGTCAATCCGTCCAAAAATGCGTGACCTGGCAGGTCACGCATTCCCCGGCGCGATTACGACGCGTACGAATCATTGACCGACGTATCGGTGAGCGGCTGCATGGACTCATCGAACAGGTCGCGCCTCATGGCCGCTTCGTCGAACGCGGCATCGATGCCCGCGCTCCGGAGCGCATCGACGACGAAACCGGCGTCCCGCATGCCGTTGTACAGCGCCACGCTGGCACCCGGCGACGGCGTCATGTTGAACAGGATGCGCTCACCGACGATCTTCCCCTCGCCGAGTTGCAGTTCCCCGGTTCGGACGTCCACGCGCTGCAGGCGCATGCCACCGAACGTTGGAGCTCGGCGCAGGTCGCTGGCATGAACGGCAGGGACGATCTTGCGCACGGCGCGCGAGAACAGCCAGGTGCCGAACACGGGGATTTCGTAGCAGGTGTTTCGCAGCAGGTAGAAGAAGCGGATCGGTTCCAGGAGGATCGTGAAGAAACTTTTCCAGGTGGACCAACGACCGAGTCCGGAGGTGCGGATGTATTCGGGAACGGTGTTCCAACGCCGGCTTTCAAGGATCGGAAAGAACCGCGCCGTCGGGCCCCAGCGCGTATCGCCGCCCGCGAGGATGTCCGGATCACCATGGACCGCGGCGAACGGAAGTTTGGGCTCCTGCATGGTGTACACCTTGCCTCGGAGCAGCCTGCGCGAGAAATAGAAGGAGCCTGCGATGGGGATGAGCGAATACTCATGCCCGTACCCCATCATCTTGGCGAAGGTAAGGCTGTGCGCGTCGGCATCCACGACGATCGCCTGCGCGTGCAGCGCACCGCACGTCGTATCCAGATCGAATGAACCGTCGCCGCTGCGAACGATGCCGCGCACCATGCACCCGGTCTTCACGTCGATCACGCGGCCGGTTCCGTGGCGTACCGAATCCACGGCTTCGCGCGCGAACGACTGCGCCAGCGCGCCGAAATCCACGGCGTATCCTTCCGTGCTCGCGAGCGCCAGGATGTCCTGCGTCGGATCTCGCCCTTCGACCACCGCCGGTTCGATCGCGGCGATCTCGTCACGGCCGATCTTGCGGAGCGCGGGAAACATCCCCTTGAGCGCATCGAAACGCGCCGCGAGGACGTGCGTCTCATCAGGACCGACCGCGAGTATCATTTTCTGCACGCGCGTGAGCAGCCCTCGTGCGCGCTCCTCCGGCAGCGCGCTCACGTACCGCGCGACCATCATGGCCGCGGGCCGGACTTGCTTCACCTTATCCACGGAATAGTTCGTCTCGATGTCGCCCACATGCAGCGTCTGGCTGTTATTGGAGGCGAGCGAATTCACCTGGCCGAGCGCAGACTCCTTCTCAAGGAGCGCGACGCGGCGGATACCGGTGTACTTTGCCAACGCGTAGAGCAGCGCGGTGCCGCTCACGCCACCGCCGATGATGATGACGTCGAAGGATGCGGTTTTAAGGTCTCCTTGCGGCATGTTGGTGCGTTAGTCCGGTTACAGGGGTTGTACAGCTGCGGCACCTGCGATATTTCACGATGAGCACTACTGGTGAAAAGTGAAAACCCGTCGCAAGCAGCGACGGGTTTCGGGTTACGCGGGCAGCTCCAGCTCGATGATCGCCGACTGGCCGGCGGTCAATTGCGATCGTAGCCGATAGTCGAGCCAACAGAGCTTGGTTGCAGGCATGCCTCGGGCGGTAAAGGGGTGCGGTACGCCCCGCAGCAAGTGCATGCCCTTCTTCTGGCTGGACTGCGCGGCGTCGATGAGGAAGAAGTCGTAGCTCCCATCCCCGTTATCTTCCCGACATAAGACGATGTCACCGATCTTCAGTCGGCCAGCGGCCCAGCTCTGCGTCACGGTATCGCCGATGACCAACGTTTCCGGAGCACCGTGGCTGCCGTCCGGATGCACCTTGGCATACGTCGCTGTCGTGAATGACTCCGGCCCCAGGTAGTACAGATAGCCGGCTTCCATTGGAAACCCCGCCGACCTCTCCTGATGCGGTGATACTTCGAAATCCATCCCGATCCCTTATTCTTTCCATCCCCGCCCTTTACGGAGACAACGCAACATATCATGAAAACCCACTCCTGTCAATGTTCCTCATTTCACGATCGCATCCCCCTTCGGCAGCGCGGCCAGATCCGCAGCCGGTACCATCAGCACGTTCTTGGTCTTGTACCCGCGCCGCTTGAAGGCGGCATCGGTCAATGAGCGCATCGCGCCCTTGGAAGCCACGAATACCGGGCCTCCTGCCGCGCTCTTCACCAGCGTCCCGTCGCGCGGCATCACCGCGATGCCGTCCGGCCAATCGACCGCGTTCTCCGGCGCGAACACGAAGTCCGGCGTCAGGCCGCGCTGCTTGGCGACGAACGCGGGAATGAAGCGCTTCACCCCCTTCATGAAGACGAAATACGGCCCGCCGGAGGTGAGTGACTTCCCGGTAGTGAAATACGTGTTCTCCTTCGGCGTCGCGAACCCGCCCTTGGCAAGCGCGCTGAAATCCACGTCCGGCATGACGCCGACGGCCGCTTTCTTCAACCCGAGGTTGTCGATAAGGGCCGCGGATACCTGACGCAGCTGACCTGCGACCACGAGGTATTGCGCCTTGCCCGCGTCGCTCCGCACCAGCGTTCCATCCTTGGGTGGGATGGCGATGCCATCCGGCCAATTCGACGCCACGCTCGCCTCGAAGACGAACTCCGGCACGATGCCGCGCTGTTTGACCACGAACGGCGAGATGGGATGCTTGGCGCCGCTCTTGAACAGGAACAGTTCCTTGGTGCCACCATAGGAGAAGAACGTGCCTTCCTTGGGCGTCGCCGGCGGACCGAGCGGGATGGATGCGAGTTCCGCGTCCGTCGTGAGCATCACCACGTCCTTCGGCTTGTATCCGCGGTTCGCGAACAACTCCGGCGTGAGCGGGAGGCGGCGCTGCTGACTCACGAGATACGCGTTATCGCCGCTGCCGGCACTGCGCACTACTGTCCCGTCGAGCGGCACCACGTACCCGTCCCGCGGATACAGCGCGATCTCCTCGTCCGGGATGATCTGCAGGAGCTTGGCCGCGCCGCGCTGCTTGAACGTGAACGCGCTGTACGACTTGAGGATGCCGCCGTCCACGAGATATGCCTTCGGGTCGGTCTTGCCGCGGATGACCGTGCCGTCGGACGGCGTGAGCTGCGTCCCCGGCGTGAAGATGCCGCTGTCGGCATCGGACAACGGGAGCACCTTGGCCTTGTCGAGCTTGCGCTGCTTCAGGACGAACGCGGAGACCGGATGCATCACGCCGTCCTCGAACACGAACATGCCGGTGGCGCTGCGCACCACGGTGTCATCCGGCGGGCCGTACGCGCCGTTCGGAGGGTACGCGTCGAGTTCGGCCGGAGAAACGGTGATGGCGGAATCGATATCGAGTTTGCGCGCGTCGACGGTAAAGAACGGCAAGCGCAAACGCCGACCGTCTTCGATGATGAAGAACGTCCGATCCGCGAGGCCGATGATGGTGCCGTTCGGATACTTGAACCAGGAATTGAAGAACCGCCAGAAATTGTAGTTGCCGTTGAAGACGTGCGGCGTGTACCGGTAGAGCGCGGCGGTGGCGCGATTCCCGATGGTCACCACCTGCTGCGCCAGGATGCCGGCGTAATCGCCGATGGTATTGGGAAGCGTCACGCTGTCGCCCACGTGCGCGGCCGCGTTCGCCAGCGTCGGCCCGCGTCCGCCGGGCGCGTTGAACGATTTCATGAGCGAACGCGCGGCACCGAGGTAACGATTGCCCTCGGAATCCACGTTGCCGAACAGCTGGTAGTAGAATCCGGGAAACAGGTTGCCGCACCCGCTGGCATCAGGACAATCGAAACCCATGGCGTGGTTGAGCGCCCGCTGCATGCGGTCCGCGCTCACCGCCTGCGTTACCAGCCCCTGCTCCTTGTTGAGCGTCACCAGGATGACCTGCGGGTTGAGGCCGCTCTGCTGTCCCGCGTCCCAGATGAGTTCCGCGGCGGTGCGGAGGCGCCCCAGGTTCGGATGCGGATCGCCCAGCGCGGACTTCACGGACGTGTCGTTCGGTTCGGCAAGCATCGTCAGGAACGACGGCGACGTGTTCGCGAGCACGCTGTTCTTCGATTCGAGGAAATGCTGGATGCCCTCCGGACCGCCAAAGGTGCCGATGTCGGTGAAGACGCGGTCCGGGATGAGGACGTTCGGATTGAAGGCCGCGGAGACATCAAGCGCCATCGCCGCCGCGGGAAGCAGGGCGATGCAGAGCGCGGCGGCGATGGCCGTGACAAGGCGGATGTTCTTCATGGATGCCTTCAGGATAGCACATCCGCCCCTGCCGGCGGACCCGTTCGCGGGTCACGCGCCCTTCCCCGTCCACCGCTTGATGAGCGGCGCGCTGCACTGCTGCAAAAGCCAACCGCCCGCGATGAACACCCCAAGGTATGCCAGCGTCGCCGCTGCGGGTGACAAAACGCGGAACAAGATGTCGTACCGGTACATCAGCGGCCAATGGAACAGGTAGATCTCGAACGCGAACGCGCCGAACAGGTCAAGCAGCGCGAACCGCACCGGCAGGAACGCGAAGAGCCCGCAGAGCGACAGCACCGTCACCATGCTCACGATCTGCTCGTCCCACTGGCCCACGTCCGACCGCACCGCGGTGTACGCGGCGATGACCGCGCAGACGAGGACGATGATCGCGCGGATTTCCGGGCGCACCAGCGTGGCCAGCGGTTTGCGCGGCACGTGCGTGAGCAGGTGCGCCGCGATGACGCCGATGGGGAACGCCGCACCATGGAACACGTACAGCCAGATGGTGGTGCCAACGAGCGGGCGCACTGCGAGGACGAACAGCATACTGAACGCCGCATAGAACGAAAACAGCAGCGTGAGGTACCAGAGCGGCGAATCGAGGTCCGTCTGCAGCACCGCGCTCGGGAAGAACCCGGCATAGCTCCCCGCGATGATCGCGAGCGGATACGACTGGTGCAGGATGAACCGGTCGGCAAGATATAGCGCGGTCAGCGTGATCCAGAGCGGGATCAGGACGGGAAGGAACCTGCGGCGATAGAACTCCCCAGGCTTGAGCTCATGCTTGTCCGCGGACGTGGCCAGGCCGAGGCCGGAGAGGAAGAGGAACACGTTCACGGCGACGCCGCCCATGAACGAGAGCGGCTGCATGTACCGGAGGTCGCTGGCCAGTCCGAACCCGACATGCGCGAAAACGACCGCAAGGATGGCGAATCCCTTCAGTTCCCGGGTGAGGTCCGGGGGGAACGCCTCTTTGCGCGTGACGCGCCGCAGGGACAGCAAAAGCGCTGCCACCAGCGGCACGATGACGAGCACGGTCTGTTTGATGGGATCGGCGATGAGGACCTGCATGGTTGGAGTATACGGCAAATCCGCACGCCCGTCAGCGCGCGGAGGTGAAATGCCAGCGGTCGCACGACATGCAGAGATAGACGTCCAGCTCGCGGCCGTCCTTCTCGCGAAGGTACGCCGCTTCTTCGCGCGCCTCGCGCTCGGAATCGAACATCATCTTGCCGGAGACGGCGCACCGCGGGCGTTTGGGATACGGATCGGTGTTGGGAGTGAAGCGTGGCATATGTCGCGTGCGATTCTCGCATAGCATAGCAGAAGCCCCGCAAGCCGACACGTCGCGTGGCGGACGATGTACATCGTGCCGCGAATCCATTATCCTTCCCGCATGCGCTTCCTCCTGCAAACCATCCTCTTCCCCAAGCATACCGGCGCCGTCGCGCCGAGTTCGCGGAAGCTCGCCGACGTCATGGCCGCCAATGCGCGACTTGAAGACGCCAAGGTCGTCGTCGAGCTCGGCCCGGGGACGGGTACGTTCACCGGCCGCATCATGGAACGCCTCGCTCCACGAGCGACCTTTTTTTGCATCGAGATAAACCCTTCGTTCGCTGCCGCCACGCGAAAGCGCTTCCCGACCGTCCCCGTCTACGAGGACTCTGCCGCGAACCTCGCCACGCTACTCAAGCGGCACGGCCATGAAACGTGTGACCGCGTCATCTCCGGACTTCCCTGGACGGCGTTTCCCGCCAAGGAACAGGACGCGCTCCTCTCCGCAATATACGACGCCATGTCCCCAGGCGCGCTGTTCCTCACTTTCGCATACGTGCCCTTCAACGCGTTGCCGCTGGGCAGGCGTTTCAAGGAGACGCTCCGGAAGCGGTTCCGCACCGTGCGCACGACCAAGGTCGTCGCCAACATGCCCCCCGCGTTCTTCTACGTCTGCGAGAAGTGAGCGCGAAAAGAAAGACCGCCCGGCAATGAAGCCGGGCGGTTTTTTATGCGTTGCTCCCCTCAGGGGAAGTATCCTCGGAGCCGCGTCGCCTCCGCCACGCGACCGATGGCGATCATGTACGCCGCCATCCGCAGCGTGATCTTGTCCTGTTTCGCGAGTGCGAGGACGCCTTGGATGGCGGTCCCGAGCTTCTCCGACAGGTGCGCGTTGACCTTGCTTTCCGGCCACTGTTCGCGCTGGGTGTTTTGCACCCATTCGTAGTACGAGACGATGACGCCGCCGGAGTTGGCGAGGATGTCCGGCACCACGACGATGCCTTTGGCGTCCAGCATGACGTCCGCGTCCGGAGTGGTCGGGCCGTTGGCGCCTTCCACGACGAACCGCGCACGGACCGTGTCCACGTTGGCCAAGGTGATGACGTTTTCCGTCGCGGCGGGAACGAGGATGTCCGCCTGCACGCCGATCAAGTCCTCCTTCCGCGGAAGGAACGTCCCCCGCTTCTTGGGAAAATCCTTGAGCAAGCGCCCGGGCGTGGAAAAGAACGCGTCGAGCTGCGCCATGTCGATGCCGGCCGCATCCACGAGCGCCGCTGAGACGTCGCTGACGCCGACGATGCGCACGCCTTCCTTGGCGAGCAACCGTGCCGTCCACGAGCCGACGTTGCCAAGGCCCTGCACCACGGCGGTCATCTTCTTTGGGTCGCAGCCGTTCGCGCGCAGCGTTTCCACCGCGCACTGCGTGATGCCGCGGCCCGTCGCCGCGATGCGCCCGTAGCTGCCGCCGAGGCTCACCGGCTTACCGGTGACGACCCCGAAGACGTCGCGACGTTGGTACATGCTGTACGTGTCGAGCATCCAGGCCATGACTTCGCCGTTGGTGTTCACGTCCGGCGCGGGGATGTCGGTGTCGGGGCCGATGATGTCGGCGATCTCGTAGGTGAACCGGCGCGTCATGCGCTCCAGTTCGCCAAGGCTCATGCTTTTGGGGTCGCAGCTGATGCCGCCCTTCGCGCCGCCGAACGGGACGTCGGCGACGGCGGTCTTCCAGGTCATCCACGACGCGAGCGCCTTGACCTCGTCGAGGTCGACTGCCGGGGAGAAGCGAACGCCGCCCTTGTACGGGCCGCGCACGTTGTTGTGCTGCACGCGGTACCCGGTGAACATGCGGATGACGCCGTCATCCATGCGCACGGGGAAATCCACTTGGACGTTGCGATTGGGCGTCTTGAGCAGTTGCCGTTGCCATTCGGGCATGCCGAGGCGATCGGCAGCCTTGTCGAACTGCAGCTGCACGATCTGAAACGGGTTCAAGCTCTCCATGACGAACTCCTCTGGGCGGGCGACCCTGCGTTTTGCCGGGCTGAGGTCACCGTAGCGCACGGGGGTGGGAAGTCAATTCGTCCGGCAATAAACAGGACCGGCCCGAGGAAGGCGGGCAGCAGCTACGCGTCCACCACGTCTTCAAATTGATCGGCGGTGAGGATGACGGCTTTGCGTTTTATACCGACCCGGTCTTCACCGGCCCCGCCGGTTCGTACGTGGCGAGGATGATGCCGGTTGAAGCGGATACCTTTGAATCAACGAGCGCGAACGATTCCGCGCGCGTTCCTTCCGCGAACAGCTTCTTGCCCGATCCGAGCGTGATGGGGTGGATCCAAAGATGCATGCGGTCAATGAGGCCGTTCTTGAGCAGCGTCTGGATGAGATTCCCGCTGCCGAACACCAAAAGGTCCGGACCGTCCTCCTCCTTGAGCTTCTGGATCTGCGCCACCACGTCTCCGGAGATGCAAGCGGAGTTGTTCCACGCCGGGTTGAACGCTTCATGGGACACGACGTATTTCCTGGTCTTGTTGAACGGCTCCGCGATCTCCTTGTCGTTCGTCGCCGTCGGCCAGAATCCCGCGAAGATGTCGTACGTGAATTTGCCGAGCAGCAGTTCGAACGGCTGCTTCATGAATCCCATCATGACGGAGCCGAGCATCTCGTCCCAAGGGAACGCCCGCTGCCATCCGCCGTACGCGAAACCGCCGGAGGTGTCCTCCTTGGGACCGCCGGGGGCTTGCATGATGCCGTCGAGGGTGACGAAGGTGGTGGTGATGAGTTTGCGCATAGCGATACGCTTAGTGCTTATTCCTTTTTACCCTTGCCGTCGCAATCCGGACACGTCGCTTCACGCTTCAGCGTCACGTCCTGTTCCTTCTTGCCGTGGCACATGCAACAGGCGAAACCGCCCTTCATCGCCTCGTTCGCCTCGCCCCAATCGTGGCCCGCGCCGACGCGCTTCTTGCCGGAACCGCCGCAGAAATCGCACGGCGGGAGCGCCTCCAGTTCCTCCTTGCTTTGCGGCGCGTTCGGCATGGACATCTTTCCCGTGCCGCCGCAGTCGTGACACGGATCGATGCCGTCGCCTTTGCAATGCGGACATTTCACCGTCGTCTCGTATTCCTGTTCGATCTTTCCCGTGCCATCGCATGTCTCGCAGGTGACCGGTGCGCCGCGCTTTTCGCCGCAGCGTGCGCATGTGCCTGTCTTCTTCTCCTTCCGCCGCTTCCACCACTCCCAAAAACCGAGAAGCGCGACGACGACAGCGAGCGTGCTCGCAACCGCTTCAAGAACCGGCTGCAGGGACTCCGGTACGTAATCCGTCATGTCTTCAATCAACCCCTGCGCGTCTTCAAGAGCCACCCCCTGTTGCTGGGGCGAAGAGGTCTTGTCACGGTTGACGTCGTTGATGGGCATCGCCGGTTCGCCGGACGAGGCGGGGCCGCTGGTGACGGTCGGTTTCACGACGGCGGGCGGCTGGGTGGGCGTGGTGGCCAGGGCTGTCGTCGCCGGGCTCGTTGACGACGGTGCGGGGGCGGGTGCAGGCGTTTGCGTAGCAGTAGGAGCCGACGTTTGCGCTACGGCCGTGCTCGTCGGGCGCGGCGCGGGATCTGCAACCGGTTGTGCCGAGAGCGTTCCGGGCGATGCGGATGGCGCTGATTCCGTGATCGTGCCGTCCGCGTTCTGTTTCCCGCACCCCCAGTGATCGCCACCGACGGGCACGCACATTATGGAGTAGCCGGTAGGGCAATCGAATGCGGGTTTGGCTTGGCTGTCGCAGTTGGTGGCAGCGAGTGTGGCAGCGGGCAGGCCGGTGAGACCGACGATTAGTGCGAGCGTCGGAAAGAGATGGCGCATATTGGGAGATGATTTCATATGCTCATCCAGAACATCCAAGCACCGAAAAGGAAGATCACCCCTCCCCAAACCTGTTGTTGCGTCTTGAACAGCTGGGCGCGATTCCGTACATGACCGGGAAATCCGATTTTCATCCCGCCCTTGATGAGGGTCGTCCAGCCCAAGATGGTGATGACCACCCTCCAGTCCCATACCCAGACGTTATGCAGGATCACCGTGACCAACCCTAACAAGAACGTGATGTATCCGGTGGAGACGGTCACCGCCTTGTCCTCCGTGGATGCGATGATCCTCCCAAGGAGCTTGGCACCGACGGACATGGCCCCGAGGATCATGAAGAGGCTGCCCCAGAATTTCGCGAAAAAGAGGGAGATGTCCATAGGGTTGCATTCTATCACTTTTTTGCACCGGGATGTGCAGCTCATGACACAATTAAAAACACGCCATGTTTCAATGGCGTGTTTTTGGCTCAACACGTGGCTTCAGTACCCCAGAAACTGTATGTGTTTTGGCTTTTTCAAGGGTGATACTTGGTAGTTTTGATGCACGTGGGTCTCAAGTATTTTGAGAGGATAACTGGCAAATGAAATGAGCTGTGGTGGGGAGGACATCGCTGTAATTACTTACCTCGAAGCCATCTATAAATACCATTAACTGACAAAAATACGATGTAAAGAATAAGAACGTTTAAGCCGATTCCAAATCCAAGATCTAACAAGTATGCTACGGGGCCACCCCAATCATCTACTCGTGAATCCCACCCGTATTTCGAATAATAGTTGAAATGTAGGGCGAGAAATGTCGCAACAGCAAGAACCCTTAAAACTACACCCTGCCAGCCATAGAGCCGAGTTGTGTGGTTGTACTCAGATGCCGCGTCCATCATTGCCTTCATTGCAAATCGATGTTTATTGCTCATGCTTATGCCTTTCAAACTGATCATTTTATATCAGCCCGTTGGTGCCACTATGCACACTCGTTTTAATCTTAGCACATGAAAAGACAACCCGTCATCATTGAGACAACGGGAGTTGCTTGGGAATCCTAATCCCAAGAAACTTTGAGGTCGGAATGCGACAAATGCGACGGCGGGACGGGCTACGCAACCGATTCCGGAGACGACAGCTCTTCGCTCGTGGTCTCCACGTCGGTGAGCCTGCCCCCTAGGTGTTAAACATCCAGATGCGGAGGAGGTGGGTGGGCGGAGCATCTCGAAACGTCTCAGAATCGACTTGATGCGAAAATGTACGCAATACATCTCCTTAAGGACAGCGCTCG
>JBEEJS010000053.1:0-9364 GCA_041169025.1 Candidatus Parcubacteria bacterium | reverse complement strand
CCAATGCTGCCGCCGCTGCCGCTGGACCGCAGGGAAGTAGTGCAGTTCGTCCCCGGCCCCGAGACCGCGTCCATCCTCGCGGCAATGTACCGCGACATCGATGCGGTACAGATCACCGCCGCGCTCGAGGATCCCAAACGCGAATGGTACCTGATTTCCGTGCCGCTGCTGTAAGGAGGAAGACCCATGCCCACGTACAATCTCGAAGTCCGCACCTGCGTCGATCCCAAGAACTGCACGTCATTGGAGGGCTGCCGAAGCCATCCCGGCCCGTACGCGTCCCGCACGCTCGGTGCCGTCTTCGCGCCAGACGTCCAGTCCGCCGCCCAGGCGTTCGGCGGCGAATGGACCAGCCTCGCCATCCTCTATGGCGCCTATCCGGAAACCTTCGAGGCCGTCACCCGATTCCCGTTCATTCCCGGCAAGGACACCGCCCGCATCGTCTTCCGTTCGTTTTTCGGACACGCGCTGCAGCTGCCGGGACAACCCGCCATCACGAAGGTTGACGAGGCGTTCCTGGACGACATCCTCCGTGCGGGAACGAGGGAAGAAGTAAGACATCTCGAGCCGCGACTCCATTTCTCTCCGACCGCATCGTTCGCCATCGCCCTGGCGATCGCCGATCTCCTGATACCGGACGAACATAAGAGTATCGACTTGATGCAAGTCCATCAGCTTCCGCAAGCGAAGCCGGTCAGTACCTGAACGCGAAACCCCGCTCTGCATGAGCGGGGTTTTTCATGCATGCAAATGCTTGACGTGCGACACTTGGACTGCTAGCGTGCCTCCGAGCACGTTTCCATGGAGGTACGCGATGCCCAGGTTGACCGAAGAACAGGTTTTCGATGCCGTCAGTAGCGAGAGGAACTACGCAAAACGATACGATGTGCAGCCATCCCAATCTCCCGACCATGTCGGCGATGCGGACAAGCCCATCGAGGTCTGGCTACTCTGGATGGAGCAATACCTGACTGAAGCCCGCGCCGCTGCCACGTCCGGATACGACAAGGACATGGCACTGCGACTTTTGCGGCGCGTCCTTTCGCTCGGAGTGAACTGCGCCATGTATCACGGCTTGCCGCCCCGTACTCCAGGCGCGACGAATGCACGCGACCGCACATGAACGCCAAACCCCGCTCTGCATGAGCGGGGTTTTCTTGAACCCATCCGCCGGGAACGTCGGCAAGAACCGACGCACTTCCACGCGCGCTCCATGAGGATGGGTTTTCTCGAATCTTGACCGGATCGCCCAATGCTGATAGCGTTGTCGACGCACCGAATAGCGCGACACGCCAGCTTCCGGAAGGAGACACCCGATGCCCCGATACATACTGATGTGCGGTCCACGCAGCAAACCCGGCCGCTTCACACCCTTGAACGTCGCGATCGAACTGCTCGACCTGCCGTTCTGGATTCTCACGCGGCCCGTCTGCACGGTCGATGCGCCCGACCCACCGGCCGCTGCCCGCCTCCTCGGCGGGACGTACGAAGGTGAAATCGCGCAGCGCAAGCGCCTGCCCGGCCAATTCGGCCACACGCGCTTCCACGCGTTCAACATCGGCGCAGCGACCGCACTCAACGTCGCTTGTGCGCTCCGTCCGGACCTCGCCGCTTCGCAGGAGCCCAGAGACGTGCGGCAATTGGACGGGATCACGTTGGATGTCGCCGAAGCACTGGCTGCCAAGAACGACGGAGTGCCATACCACTTCTTCCTCGAGGAAGTCGCAGTATGTTCCGAAAGCCGTTTCAAGATATCCGGTGCCACCACGAGAAATCCTGCGTCGACATAGGCAACCCCTGAATGCCTGAACGCCAAACCCCGCTCTGCATGAGCGGGGTTTTCTTTTCCGTGCGTGCACGCGCCCTACCGCGTCGCCATGATCGACCGCTTGTACGACGCCAGGTTCTCCAGCGCGATGCCGGTCCCCTTCACCACGCACAGCTGCGGATCGTCCGCCAGGAACGCCGGCACGCCGGTGGCCTGCGCGAACAGCTCGGGCAGGTTGCGGAGCTGCGAGGAACCGCCGGAGAGGATCATACCCTTCTCCATCACGTCCGCGGAAAGTTCCGGTGGCGTGGCGTGCAGCACTTCTTTCAATGATTGGATGAGCCCGTTGAGTTCGTGCTGGATGGCTTCCGTGACGTCGTCGGATGTCACGGACACGATGCGCGGAAGGCCCGTCACCATGTCGCGACCCTTCACGTCCATGAGCAGCTTTTCCTTCAGATACATCGCTGATCCGATGTTGATCTTGATGTCCTCCGCCGTGCGCTCTCCAACCGCCAATCCGTACTTGCGGCGCACGAATTCGCCGATGGCCGCGTCCAATTTGTTACCGCCGATGCGCGTGGATGCGCTCGACACGATGCCACCAAGAGAGATGACCGCCGCCTCCATCGTACCGCCGCCAATGTCGATGATCATGTGACCCGACGCGCTACCGATCGGGATGTCCGCGCCGATGGCGGCCACGATGGGCTCCTTGATGATGTATGCCTCGCGCGCGCCTGCGCGCCGAGCCGCGTCATACACCGCGCGCCGTTCAACCGAAGTGATGCCGCCGGGAACCGCCACCATGACATCCGGACGGAACAACCGCGCGCCACCCAAAGCCTTGTTGATGAAGTACCGCAGCATCGCTTCCGTCATCTGATAGTTGGCGATGACGCCGTCGCGAAGAGGGCGGTGCGCCACGATGGTGTCCGGCGTCCGTCCGAGCATGTCCTTGGCCTCCTTGCCAACGGCGAGGATCTTCTTATCGATCGAAGAGACCGCCACCACTGAAGGCTCGTTGATGATCACGCCGCGCTTTGGCACATAGACGAGCACTGAGGTGGTCCCCAGGTCGATGCCGATCTTCTTGATGAACATAGGGAGAAAGGGGGAAAGGTAAAAAGGTTGAAAGGACGGAAAAGCCCGTTACTTTTCCCCTTTCACCCTTTCCCCCTCCGTTTCAAAATTTCAGGTCAAAAGCGCGATCCGTCTTGAGGTCGGAGGTCAGCCGATACCGCGCATCCCCCCACTCGGCGCGTGGTTCGGCGGGCAGGGCATCCTTCAGCTTCTTACCAATATCGATGTCCAAGGTCAAACCATGTGCCAGGGTGCCGGGCTGCTTCTCCACGTCCAAGTGGTAGGTTCCGGCGGCGATCTGCGCGGCCACCGAAGGCGCCACGGCATATCGGAAAGTGAGCGTCCGCGTCTCCCCCGGCTCCACGGCGACGAACGCCGCCATCACGTGCCGCCCGAGCTCGTCGTATTCGTCCGGCGTCCCGATGCGGCGCCGCGGATCCTTGATCTTGTCGTTCTCCATGGCGCCATCCACGCCCAGGAGCCGCGAACCGAGCGGCGCGTACACCCGCGCGTACGTGCGGTACCGCGACGTCTTCCAGGTGAAGGTGCCGGCGTTCTTGTACGTCATGGTGACATGCGCCTCATATCCGGTACCGCCCGCCGCGGGCACCACGGAATACGCCACGGTGCGCTTCATCACGCCATCGGTCTTCAAAGCGGCCATGTTCGCGTCCACCCAGAGCAGGTAGTCGCCGCGCACCGGCACGAGCCTCCCGCCCCAACCGCGCGAATCGATCTCCGCGCGCAGCGTGGAGTCCGTGGAATACAGCGCGATGTGCCCTTCCTTGAAATTGCGATCCACCATCTGCAGCGCGTCCAGGAGGCGCGACAGCGGCATGGAGGTGAGCCGCTGCACCACCTGCGCGGCGAGCTCGCCCACGATGTCCTTGCGCGCGTCGAACGGGATGCCCTCGCGCACGAAGCCCTTCTCCACCGCGAACTGCAGCTCATCAACAAGGTTGTCCGCGTTGAACGTGGTGCCGCTGGCGGTCACCGGTCCGGTCATGCGCAGGATGTCGCGCGCGAAGTACGTGTCCACCGCGGCCACGCCGTCAACGGGCGCGTCGGCGCCGCCGTTCACCGCCTGCGATTCCTCGCGATAGAAGCGCTGCATGGTATCCGCGCTCACGGCGAAATCCGGCGACCAGTTGGCGTCGCGCAGGTACCATTTCTTGACGCCCAGGTATTTCACGATCGGCGCGGGCGGCACCGGACGCGGCAGTTTTTCCGACGGGCCGTCGAGCGCATACGAATCGTCCGTGCGCATTGCGGTTATGCTGGCGTCCTGCACCGTCATGGCTCCCACCACGCCGATGAAACCGCCGGAAGGCCGCAGCTCCGTGTCGTTCTGCAGAAAGAAGAGGTAGCGCTTCTGATCCGGATACCCCAGCAGCGAAGCCATCACGCCGGAGACCGGCGCGGCGACGGACACCGCCTGCTGCGCGAGCGCCAGGCGCGCACGCAAAGGCTTCAGTACCTCCCCGAACGGCCCGTTCAGTTCCGACTGCGGGATGCGGTCGAACGCGGCGAGCGCGGCAGTCACTTGCATGGACGCTTCCTTGAGACGCGGGGCGCTCCCCGCGAACGCGGCGAGCATGCGGCGCTTGTCGTCGCCGCTCAAGTCCTTGAAGCGCGTCTTGAGATCGGGCAGAGCCAACGGCGCTCCGGACACGGCCGGCGCGGATGAAGAAGAACCCACCGCGGCCACCACGTCCTTCCCGATGGCGAATATGTCCGATGCCGCAGCAGACGCCGCCACGCCGGAAGACAAGAGCGCATCGAGTCCCGCCACCGAATCGGCGGTGCCGGGAATGAACGAGAAGAATTTCAGGACGCTCACCTGCTCGCTCGCGCCGAGGAACGCGTCGTGCGCGATATCCGCCTGGGCCCGCGCGCCGTCGAAGTCCAGTTTTTCCGCGTCGTCCTGCGCCGCCATCAAGGCAGTGCGCCCGGCAGACGCGCCGTACGCGATGCGCCCGGCGGCATACGCGAACGGGAAGGTCAGCACCACCAGCACCAGCACGCCGATGCCCAGGCCCGTCGCGAAAACACGCGTCCGGCGCCGAACCGGACTCTCATGGAAATGCCTGTTCCTCTTCAGGAAATTTACCTTATGCTGTTGCATGTAAAGGGAACGCTAAGCGCTCCCGGACGGTTTCGCGCCGCGTGTCATGTCATCTGCCGGCCACTTGCGGAAGTAGCGGATCCAGCTGGCGATATGGACGCGCGTGGAACGCCGGAACGGGCCCATGAACCACGAGCCCTGCGCGGAAAGCCTCTCATGGAAGTGTACCATGCGCGCGCCAGCGAAATACACCACGCGCCAGCCCGCGGACCAGAAGCGCCTGCACCAGTCGGTATCCTCGAAATACAGGAAGAAACGCTCGTCCAAAAGGCCGACCTGCTCCATGGCGCTCCGGCGCACCATGAGCACCGCGCCGAGCAGCCAGTCCACGTCCGTGGTGCCCTCGCGGTCGAAGTCATGCATGAGGTAATCCGACAGCGCCTTCCTTCCGGCGGCGAGGCGGCCGAGCGGCGTGCGGCGGTACAGCGGCACGGCGCGGGTGGGGAAACGGTAGCAGGAGGAATCGAGCGATCCGTCCGGCTTCACCAGCTTGGGTCCTAGTGCGCCGATGTCCGGGTTGGCATCCATGTGCGCAAGCATCGCGTCGAACGCCATGGGCTTCACGATGATGTCCGGGTTCATGAGCATCACGTACTCGCCCTTGGCCGCGCGGATGCCCACGTTGTTGCCCGCGGCGAACCCTGCGTTCACCGGTGATTGGATGAACCTAATCTGCGGATGCGTGGCGGCCGGGAACCGCTCCGCCAGCATCTCCCCCGTCCCGTCACCAGACGCGTTGTCCACCACGATGATCTCGTACGGGCGCGTGGGCGGGAACTGCAAGACGGTCTTCACGCATTGCTTGGTGAGACCGCGCGTCTTGTAGTTGAGGATGACTATCGAGAGGGTCATAAAAGGTCTCGGTGCCTGGTTCCGCCGAAGGCGGTACCTGGCTCCGACTCATTTTTCACGTAAACCACTTCCGCATCGCCGCACCCTTCACCGTCCTCTTCCGCGCCACTTCCCCCCGCTTCCCCAGCATCCGCGGCAGCAATCCCAGCGCCGACGGGATCGCCCGCAGCGTCCACGGCTCCGTGACGAGCACGGACAGGAACTTGCCGATCTCATACGGCAGCGTCCACGGCAGCGCGAGCAGACCGTCCCAGAACGAGAGGTTCTTCACGAGCAGCAGGAACTGGTTGCGATACGACAGGAAGTTGACCATCTTCGGCTTGCGCACGCGGTTGAAGAGCGCGCGCACCGCGCCGCCGCCCGCGCCCTTGGCGGTGCGGTAGTGGTACGCCACGGCGGTGGGCACGTACCATGCGGGAAAACCGACGCTGCGCAGCCGCCAGGCCAGATCAACGTCTTCCTTGTATGCGAAGAAATCCTCATCAAAGACCTCGTCTTTCTTAGGGCCGAGCGCGACCGCGTCCAGCGCGGACAACCGGTACATCGCCAGTGCCCCGCTCACGCCGAAGATCTCCTCGGAGCGCGCGTAGAGCGTGCCGCTGCCGTCATGCTCCCCTTCCCCGCGTTCCATGAAGCGGCGCGACCGGCGCGGGACGAGGCCGACGGTATCGATCTCATCCGTGGGTTCACCGCCGATCTTGGTTTCCTCTTGCGACCGCGCCATGCGCATGATGCGCCCCACCGCGCTCCCCATGTCCGGACGGCGCTCCATGGCGGCGACGACCTCAGCGATGTACGTGGGCGTCAGCACCACGTCCGGGTTCATCACCAGCACGTACAGTTCCCCGTTCACGTTCTTCAGCCGCGAACGCGCGTATGCGATTGCCTGGTTGTGCGCCCGCGCGAACCCCAGGTTCTTCACGTTGCGCAGCAGCATCACGCCGGAATACTCCTCGCGTACGTATTTCTCCGTGCCATCCTGCGAGGCGTTGTCCACCACGATGACGGAGAGGTTCGGGAAGGTCTGCTCGGCAAGCGAAGCAAGCGCCTCGGGGAGGTGCTGCATGGAGTTCCAGGCGACTATGGAGACCGCTACATGGGCCATATCAACTTCGTTTCTTCGCCGTCACGTTAAACCCCATATATTTGCCGAGCATCATCCGCGTCTGCGCATCAATCGCCGGGAACGAACCGAACGCGATGAACGTCACCGGCACCAGCACCCACTGCGCCAGCATGATGAGGACGTCGTGCGCCTTCTTGTGCGCCGGGCGCGGCGGGAGCAGCGTGAGGCTGGCGAAGGCCGAGATGAACACGCCCACCATGGACAGGCGCATCAGCCACTCCAAGGTGTGCGGCGCGTTCTGGAAGAGCACCGCGGCGTGGAGCTGCTCCGGCGCGAACCAGAACGGCACGTAGCCCAGGATGAAGATGATGATCGGCGCGGTGGCCCACGTGTACATCCCCTCCATGATGGTGTAGGTGAAGAAGATCTTCTTGCGGAGCGGGAAATTCGGGTTGTACATGAAACGCGACACCAGGTACGGCAAATTCTCCACGCCCCAGGCCCAGCGGCGCTGCTGCTTGTACAAGTTGGCCAGGCTGCCTCGCCAGGTGTCGGAGGTGACGGTGTCCATGGAGACCGGGACGTAGATGGGCGTCACCACGTAGTCGCCGTCGTACTTCACCAGGCATTGCAAAAAAATGCGCGAATCCTCGCTGACGATGTCCTTCTGCCAAAAGCCCACGTCCACGAGCGCGTGCAATGACATGCTGTGCGAGGAGAACGTGAACAGCCGCTCCGGCCGCGCCAGTTCCGTCATCAGCCAGAAGGTGGTGCCGAAGGCTGCAACGCGCACCGGTGCCGCGGAGTCCCACATGTTGTTGTTGTACAGCGCGATGGGCTGGAACGACGTGCGCGTGGGATTCGGGTGCGTGAGGTACAGGTACGCCAGGCAGGCGAAGTACTGCGGGTGCACGCAGGTGTCCACGTCAAAAGATGACACAGCGACGTTCTCGTACGCCACGCCGATGGAATCGAAGTATTCCTGCACGCGGTGACCCGCCCAGTTGATGTTGGCGCTCTTGCCGGCGATCTCGTCCGGCAGATCCTTGGGATGCACCGTGATGAGCAGCTTGAAGAACTGATCGCCGAATTCCTTTTCAATCTGCGCCGCGCGGTCCAGGAACGCCTGTCCTTCCCGTTCCTCACCGGCATACACCACCACGAACCGTTCTTTTTTATACGCGTACTTCGCTTCCACGAGCGAGCGCATGGTGGCGCGGATGACTTCTATCCCCTCCTTGTACGTGGGCAGGAAGATGACGTGGTAGAGCTCGCGCTGGCGCGGCAGCGCGTCCAGCTTGGCCTGCCAGTCCGTGCGGATGGCGCGGCGATACCGGCGGAGGGACGAGAAGAGGTGGAGGACGAAATAGCAGACGCGGAAGAGCCAGAGGAGGTCGAAGACGATGATGTAATAGATGGCCACCATGGGGGCCGTGAACGACAAGACCACCGCCAGGATGAATGACGTCCAGATGAGCACGCCGGGCAGCATCTCGATGAGGCGGTAGCGCCGGTTTCCGATCCGGGCGCGCCCCTCGGCATCGCCGGAATTCGGCTTGGTTACGGGCTTTTGTTGGTCCATGTTGGATGGTCTGAATCGGGGTGGAGCGTATCAGTTCCGGGAGGTTCGGGGAAGGGGCTTCCGCCTTATGCCTGGCGCTCACTTTGGCGCGGCCCCGCTGGCCCAGGAGGGTTGCGGGAACGGGCGCGGGGCGGTAGGGTGGGTGCAGCACATTTGGAGGCTCGCATGCCACTCATGATCCTCGGCAACTGGAAGAAGCATCCGGAACGCGCGACGTATCGCGGACTGGACATCGAACTCTGGACGGCGGACCGCGGCGCATTGCACTGCGAGAAGCTCCACGACCATCGCGCCACGGCCTGCATGGTCTGCGGCGCGGCCGTGGGTGCCACGCAGGTGTACGTGGCGTTCGTGAATGACGAGGTGGCCAGCCTGGACCACGAAGACAAGAACGACGCAATCGAGGCCGCGCGGCAGTCCATTGAGGACGTGCTCAATCCCACCGGCGAACATGACATGGCTTCCGAAGAGAGCGCCGGCAAGAAGCGACGCAAGAAGTTCGGCGCGCTGCACCCGCAGGCGAAGCGGGTGTCCGTGCGGGAGCAGATGAAGAAGATGGGTTGGGGGGAGAAGGTGTTGGCGGAGTTGCGGCGGAAGTCTTCGGGCGAGAAGGGGCCTGCGGGGCCGCGGTTGGGGCCTGGTGGCGGGGCGGGGCCGGCGAAGTGATGATTTGAAAAACCGGCCTTGATGAAGGGCCGGTTTGTTTACAATAATACTCTTGGGCATCGTTTGAGTCTGAATCTGCTACAATAATCGTGCCTCCAAGCGGCTGTTGACAAAGCATTGTCCAGCCCTTATCCTTGGCTAAAATCGCCTATGGCTACACGCATTATCCCTAACGTCTCTGAAGGCACGACCGCAAAAATCACCGTCGAGTTCGACAACGGT
>JBEEJS010000052.1:0-2771 GCA_041169025.1 Candidatus Parcubacteria bacterium | reverse complement strand
TCCAATTCCGCCGCGTCGCCGTATTTGCCGCGCAGCATCGCCAGCACTTCCTTTCCGGTGGGAGTGCCATAGCGGGGGAAGTCCACGCCACCGGCGGCGTAGCCTTCTTTGAGCGAGCGCGTGACCGCGCGAAGCCACTGTTCGGTCTTTCCCGAACCGTCCGTGCCGTCGATAACGATGAGTTTCCCTTGCGGGGTCGCTTGCGGATCCAAAGGTGCGGTCATAGGGGATTCCTCCGTTTCCGAGCTTCCCATGGGGGCGGGGTAGCGTCCAGTGGATAAGGTGCCTGCCTCTTTGGGGACACCTTTGTCTGCGGGGATTAGAAAAAGGCCGGACTGTGACAGTCCGGCCTCTTGGGGTCAGGCGGGCTCTTTTTCCTCGGCGTCCGCTTGCGCGCGCACCGTGATTTCGAGCTTCGCCTCTTTCCGTCGTTGCGACGCCTCCGCATCGCCGCGCGCGGAGTCGTAATCGTTATGATCGACGAACTTCATCGCCGCCCCGCGCCACGGTGACCGTGCCGCGATGCAACGATGCATCTCCTGGCACGCGCGCCGGTAGGACGGGTGTCCTTGCGGCGTGGTGCGCAGTTCGATCATGTGCTGCAGCGCGCGGTCGTTCATGCCGAGCGTCCAGCGCACCACGCTGCCGTGGAGCGCCAGGTATTGCGCGGCGTGCGGGTGGGTGGGCGCGAGCTTCGCATGGAGCGCCGAGACGCGCGCCACGCATTCCTCGATGCGCGTCGCGAATCCGGCCTCGCGCAGCGCGGCCGGCATCTCGAACCCCAGCGTGGGGGTGAAGAGCTGCCGTTGCTGTGTGCCCATGCGGTGCCGCTCCAGGTCCTTGTAGGTCCCGAAGTCGGTCTCGAGGTCGAAGGTGTACGGATAGCCGGACTCGAAGGCGCGGCCCGGACGATCGCGACGCGTCTTGCGGTCGCCGATGTAGGTGTCGCGGACGCGCGCGCGTTTCTCCTCCGGCCACTGACGGACCGCGTCAGTAATCTGGGTGAGCGTGAGCGTGGCGAACGGATACAGCATGCTGGCGATGACGAGCGTGTCGTCTTCGTGCTGCATGGCCGCTTCGAGCGTGTCGGGGTTGAGGCCGCCGCTGCGCACGAGCGCGTCAATCATGGTGGCGGTGTCGCGCTTCCAGAGCGTGATGCCCGGTTGCGTGCGCGCGGCGCGGTCACCGAGGAGTTCCTTGGCGAGCGCGGTCATGTGGTCGCGGACCGTCTTGCCGTAATGACTTGCGGCCGCGCGTTTCACGTAGTGCGGGATGACGGTCTCCAGCGCGCGTTGCGCCTGATACGCTACGTCCCGGGCTTCCGCGAGCGGACTGCCGTACGAATGCGAGAGCGCACCTTGGAAGAACCGGCCGTTGCCGAAGATGGCGACGTTGGTGAGCGTGGCGAGCGGCAGGATGCAACGCAGCGCGTCGCAGGCCATGGTGCGCATGTCCTGGTTGTAGGTCATGCGGAACGCCTTGGCTTCCTTCTCATCCGTGCAATCCGCGAGCGCGATCTTGTCGGTGGAGTCCTCGCGAATGGCGTATCGCGCGTCCGCAATCGGCTTGCGGGCTTTGAAGAATTCCTTCATCGGTTCCACGAGATCCGAGTACGTTTGGAAGACGAAATCCATCACGGCTTCGTATTCCGGACCGTGTCCGCTGACCGCGATGTCCGGGCAGCGGTAATACTGGTGCTTCCCGTTCGCATCGAGCGCGTCGAAGAAGACGTAGCGCGTTGACTTCTCGATGGGGGAGCCGCCGATGCGGCGATCCTCCCACTCCTTGGTGAGCAGCATGGAGATGCGCTCCAGGACGAGATGCGCGCCCTCCAGTTCGCCCACGGAATCGTCGCCGAACGCGATGAGGACGCGTTCGATGAGCTTCGCGGCGTGCTCGTGATCGAGTTCGCCGTCCCGCATGAATTCCTTGACGATGGTCTCGCGCACCCCGGTGGCCGCGCGACTGACTCGCGCCAGCACCGCGCCGGCGAGGCCATGCATGTCCTTCAGGACGTACACGTTGTCAGTGACACTGCTCGCCACGCGTGCGATGAGCGCGAGTTCCGCCTCCGAAAAGTGCTTGTCAATGTTCTGTGCCATACGTCCTCCGGCGTTAGGGCAATCCGATGCTTAGGGGCACCGGCACCTGCACCTTACCGCCCCTGCGGGGTTGTGGCAAAGACGGGAAAACCGCCTGTTTTGAGGCGGTTTTTTTGAATTGGGGACACGCAGGAGGCTGCCTCCCGTGCGGCCTCGAGGCGGGCACCTAACCCGTACTCCCGAACCCGCCCCGCGTCTTCTCCGTATTGATCGGCGCCTCCACCAGCGTGCACTGCGCGATCGGCACCAGCATGCACTGCGCGATCCGGTCGCCGCGCTCAACCGTGACCGGCTCCTCGGTGAAGTTCCAGACCTGCACGCTCATCTCGTCGCCGGGCCCGCAGTAGTCCTGGTCAACGATGCCGATTCCGTGCGGCGTCAGCAGTCCTTTCTTCTTGGGCGTGGAGGACCGCGATGCCAACAAAAGCGTATACCCTTCCGGCACGCACACCACCAGCCCCGTCGGCACGAACCCCAGCGCACGAGGCGCCACCGTCATCGTCTCCCGAGCGTACACATCAAAAGCACAAGCCCCCGCCGTGGCGTAAGCAGGCATCGGCAACCCCGGATCCAATCGCGTAATGTTCAGTTCCATGCAATGGTGGATTCAGGATTATCTCGTTGTGAGGGTGGTGTGGCTGCGCCCTCCGCCGAGTTAGGAGCGTGGCG